>JBCBWU010000199.1:0-12500 GCA_039816955.1 Bacteroidota bacterium | reverse complement strand
TTCCTAGTCTCGTAATGTTTCTCTTCACATTAGCTATTGTCACAATCACTCCGAAAAGTGATTGCTAATAATATTTACCTAACCATTATGTCAATGAACGTTCCGAGTACTCACAACATCAAAATGCAAAATCGCAATCCTGATCTCAATATTGCTTTTCTCTATCTCTTCGACAGCCAGCTCGCAAGCCAACCGTTTAGACATTTTTTAAGCCTCTTTTTTGGGCCATCGTGACTCGCTTTTGAATCACTCCCTCCCGAAGCGGCTGCAAAGGTAAAAGCATTTTTAACTCCCACCAAACTTTTTAAGGAATTTTTTGAAAAATTATTCAAAGCCTCCTTAATTGCGAAAGGATGATGAAGATAAGCTTTTTCAAACAGTCTGCAAAATCATTTGCGCACTACCAATCTGTCCACATCATTAATTCCTTCAAGGCTGCTGATTAGACTCGCTTTTACAGCAACAACATGCTCTTTAACATGGGCTCCCAGAAGGGGCTGCAAATGTAGAAGCAATCTTATTACTCCGCAACTATTCTCCCAAAAAAAATGCAAAGAATTTTTACGCCCCTACAAGCGCCTTTAAAAAGGTAGGTATAGGGGTGGTAGACATCAGTGCCAATTCTTCAGGAAGGGAGCTTTCTCCATTGAGAAACCTTAACAAGCGTGCCGGTGGATTGTTGCGGAAAAGACGGCCAAAAAGCTGGTCACCGGGGTAGCGATCTTCCGCCAATACTTTAAGCATAAGACTATCGTAATAACGATGACGTTGGCCAAACCAATTAAGATCACCCAAGCGTTGGTCACCGTTTACTAGTGCATTTATCAAGCGCTCTATTCTCCGGTGTATATATATAAAGGTATAGCCGGTGGAGGCTCGGGTATCACCTCCTGCAGTCCCAACATGAACGATACGCTCGTTTCGGGTGGAGAATTCATAGTCGGTCATGGGTATGACCCCACTCTCCTCACGCACCAGGTCGTAGTCCTTAATATGTGGCCAATACTCTTCCAGGTATGTAGCGATGATGGCATCGTAACCTTCCGAGCTCAAGTGTTCATTGGAGAAGATGGCCAGTTCGAAAAGAGCAGTATGTGGGGAATCAGGAAAGGCATACATAAAGCGGAAATCGCCTTCTTGCGGAACCCGAAAGTCCATTAAAGTAGCATCAGCATCTGAGAAAAGAGGCTCCTTGGTACGTACAAACCACCCTTTAAAATGCTGATCTAGGTACTGAACCTTTTCTTTATCAATGCTGCCATTCCATATACTATTGATACACCATTGGGCCGTATACTGTTCCTTACCGGCTTGCACCTTAACTCCTGCACCATCGGGTAGATTTTCCACCGCTTCTACCTTTGCTATTAAAGTGGTGACATTTTGATGCTTTTGGAAGTACTCATCGGTAAAACGGTAGTAGTCCGCAGCCCGAATCATTTTGTACTCAAAAGGTGCGATCTCCAACTGACGGGTGAAATCATAGGTATGAAACCAAAGTTTGGGCCAGCGATAGTGAACAATTTCCTCAAAAGGCCCAGTCCCGTTTTCCCAAAAACACCACGTACGATCGTCGCTCGTCTTTCGTTCTTGGTCGATCAATAAAACCTTACTTGTCCGCAAGGGAGATTGTAGCAACTGATACACAAAACTTCGTCCAGCAGCACCAGCACCAGTAACAATAAAATCAAAAGAATGGGCATCAACTGCACTCATAGCGTCGACATTTTAAAAGAGTAGCAGGAGAAAAAGAAAGAAGATAAGCTGAGCCGCTGCATAAATAAGTAGCAATGGATGGCGGAACTTGATATTCAATAGCTGTAGCGGCAAACTAAAAGCGAAAGCTACTACAGACCAAGCGAGATAGTTCTGAACAGGAATGGAACCTCCTGCCCACTGCCAATAATCTAAAGCCATTGCAACAGGCTCAATGCAGATATCATACAGGGCAATAAAAGCGCTGGCAATAACGGCAGCTAACCAGGGTGAGTTTACTATTCGGCTGGCCAGATCGTTAGTTGCCAGAATGAGCAGGGTCCAATTAAGGGCAATAATCAAGGGGACATCCAACCATTGGACCCACATAGTAGCACCATACTGATATTCACCAAATATTAAGCCCGTAGCCACCCCAGCCACCTCTATAAAGAAGGTACCCCAATAAGTAATGGCAACCCACCAAAGGAGTCGCTGATCCTGGTGCTTTTGGAAAATAAAATATAGCACTGGTATACAAACCACCAACAGAAGTAGGTCGGTAATCTTAGCTGTTAATGGATATACAGCTGGCATCAAATGCGCCTGCACGCCAGAGATAAAAGAGAACACCAAAAAGCCCGCAAAAAACAACTCCGCTTGGCTTAGCCCAAGTTGGGTAGTCCAATGCTCAATCTGGCGACCAATTTTGCTCACACTCTCGGCCATATTAATTACAGAAGATTTAGACTGTTCCGCACCGCACTACTGAAGAGCAACATCATCTTACGCCCGTCATTTACACGAATACGTTCTTCGGCAACACGCTCCGCAGGAGACTGCTTGATCTTCTTAAGGAGATTTAAATAGTATACATACGCCAAGTAAACGCCAAAGCGCGCGCCATCTGGTAAACGAACAATACCCGTGTAGGCATGATCAAAATCAGCACGGATATCATCTTCGATTTTCTGCTTCTCCTGCGCGGTAAAGTGCGTAAAATCAACTCCAGGGAAGTACACCCGTCCACGGTCATCAAAATCGCTCTTCAAATCCCGTAAGAAGTTCACTTTCTGGAAGGCAGAACCTAAGCTACGAGCAGATTCCTTCAAGGACTCGTACTTGGTGTTATCGCCTTCACAGAATACGCGCAAACACATCAGTCCTACTACTTCGGCTGAACCATAAATGTATTCCTCGTAACCCGCCTGATCATAGACGTTTTCGTGCAAATCCATCTCCATACTGCGCAAAAAAGCATCAATGAGCTCGCGTTCAATGTGATACTTATTGACCACCTCCTGAAAAGACTGCAATACTGGATTCAAGCTAATCCCTTCTTCGATAGCGCGGTAAGTATCTTGCCAGAAGCGAGCAAGGAGTTCTGCTTTTGGATAATCGTGAAAGGTATCTACGATCTCATCAGCAAAACGGACGAAACCATATATAGCGTAAATGGGATCGCGGAAGCGTTTGTCAAATACGCGAATTCCCAGAGAGAAAGAAGTACTGTAACGCTGAGTAATCAGCTTACTGGACTCCATACACACTTGGCGATACAAATCGAACATGGCGGACTTTAGTTTTACTAGCGAAGGTTTATTGCACTTAGAGAATTTTATCGACCTCCTCAGCTACTACCTGCCCCGATATCAGAGACGGCGGCACACCAGGACCCGGCGTGGTCAGCTGACCGGTGTAAAAGAGGTTACTCACATTTTTGTTACGCATCTTAGGTTTGAGAAAAGCGGTTTGGAATAGCGTATTTGCTAATCCATAGGCGTTTCCCTTGAAAGCATGATAATCCTTCTTAAAATCGCGGTGTGCGTAAGACCGCTTATAAACAATATGATCTCGGATTTGGTGCCCGGTAATGGCCTCGAAGCGATTCAGGATTATTTCGAAGTACTTGGCTCGTAATTCGTCGGTGTCCTCTAAATCAGGTGCCAAGGGGATTAAGAAGAATAAATTTTCGTGATCTTTTGGGGCTACGGAGGCGTCCGTTACCGATGGGGCACACACGTAAAATAGCGGCTTCGAGGGCCATTGGGGATCTTCGTAAATTTCGTGTGCGTGTAGGCCAAAATCTTCGTCGAAGAAGAGATTGTGATGATGTAAGCCGGGTAATTTCTTGTCAATTCCAACGTAGAACAATAGGCTTGACGGTGCCATTGTACGCTTCTGCCAGTAGGCTTCTTTGTAGTTGCGCAATTCTGGTGGCAAGACAGCTTGTTCCAGGTGGTGATAGTCTGCACCACCTACTACAGCATCCACTTCGTAAGTATTTGCTGAAGTAAGCACTTGGGTAGCGTGACCATTGGGCACTACAATCTGCCGAACTTCTTCATTATACTTGATCTTCACGCCCTTTTCTTCAGCTACACGGACCATCGCTTTGACAATCTCGTGCATACCTCCTTTGGGATACCAAGTACCAAGCGCTAAATCGGCGTAGTTCATTAAGCTGTAAAGTGCTGGGGTTTTTTGGGGTGTAGCTCCCAAGAATAACACAGGAAATTCAAGGAGCTGAATCAGCTTTTCGTTCTTAAACAGCTTACGAATGGCCGAAGAAATACTGGAAAACATTTGGAGCCGGAACAAGCTCAGTAAGATTCGTGGGTCGGCAAACTCCAGGATGTTATGGCTGGGCTTAAAGACAAACTCATTCATACCCACCTTATACTTGTAAGCAGCCTCAGCCAAGAACTGCTTGAGCTTGGCACTACTACCCGGTTCATAGGACTCGAACAGAGCATAGAGCTCATCCATCTTGGCAGGCACTTCCATCTCATCACCTTCGCCAAAGTAGATGATATAAGATGGATCAAGCCGAATTAGATCATAGTAATCAGCAGTAGACTTGCCAAAGCGTTGGAAGAACTCCTCAAACACTTCTGGCATCCAGTACCAACTAGGGCCCATATCAAAAGTAAAACCCTGCTCTTTGTACTGGCGAGCCCGTCCACCTGGGCCTTCATTTTTTTCTAGAATGGTAACATCGTGGCCTTTTTGTGCCAAACTAGCCGCCGCAGCCAGACCAGCAAAACCCGCACCAATGACAACTACTTTCTTCGACAAGATAGTCCTGTTTTTGTGATATGGGAGTAACAGGACTTTTGCCGTTTTGTTTAATTATTGACATGCAAAAGTTAGACGAAAAGGTCCGAATTCTTGCCGCTTTAAACTTGCATCTAATGATGAATTACACTCGTTTGCTGAAGCTCCGCAATACCCTCCTCAAACGATAATGCATTAATGTAACCCAGTTCATCCCGTGCCTTCTTATCCACAACAGAAAATTCATTGACCATCAACCGAATCATTAAAGGGGCGATTGGGGGGCGTGATTTCAGGCCTAGTACACGCCATATACCTCCTAGCAAATTGGCCATAAAAACAGCTACACCTTTGGGTAACTCTTTCTCTCCGGGGTCAATCCCATGTGCTTTCATGATTGCTCCAAAGGTTGTTCGCATTGGGCGATTATCACCATCGGTTACGAAGTAGGCCTCTCCGCCATTGACCTTAGCTTGCGCTGCAGCACTAATGGCCGCTCCTAAATTTTTTACGTGGATAGTGGATAAAACTTGTCTACTTCCGCCGATCCAGCGCCAACGTCCTTTTCGGGCATTGTCGAAAAGCTCTTCTAAATGGTGGTTATTGGCACCCCAGATGGCGGGCGGGCGTAAGGACAAAGTGATAAAACCAGGTTTATTAGCGGCTAATACCGCTCGCTCGCCAATGGCTTTGGTTTTCGGATACAGGGCTGAAGGGAGCCCTTCTCCTGCCTCATGCTCTCGCAAATTCTTAATGGGTGAACCTGGCACTACCGGTGCTGCACTGATGTAGATAAATCGCTGCACCCCGGCGTCTTCTGCTATAGTCAGCAGTTGCTTAGTGGCTTCGACATTGAGATCATAAAAGGGCTTTGGATCATAAGTAAAATCCATATGGGCCGCGGAATGTACCACCAAGGCACATTCATTCAAAGCGGCTTGTGTTACTGCCGACAAAGACAGCAGATCATCACGCACTACCTTAGCCCCTAGTGCCTCAACCTGAGCAGCTGATTTATCGCTTCGAGCAATCGCATAAACCGTATGTCCTTGTTCCAGAAAATGAGGAATTAGATTGCTACCTACAAACCCACTGCCCCCCGTTAAGAATATGTTCATCTTTTTTAACCAAAAGTAACCGCCTTCATTTTCAGTTAATTAACCCCCAAAGGCGGATCATTTACCCTAAAAGACAGATTTTAACGAGAGCTAGTAGCGGAGGGGAGTTCTCCAAAGTGTTTCTTAAACGCCAAGGTAAACTTAGAAGGATGAGAGTATCCCAATTCATAGCTCAGCTCAGTTGCAGATTTATGGCCTTGCTGTAGGGCAGCCATGGCGTATTCCATGCGAATTTTCTGGTGATATTTGAAGGGAGGAAAGCCAAAAACTTGCTTAAATGAAGTTTTGAACTTTGTGATGCCCATCCCTGCGGTAGTCGCTAGTTCAGAAAGGGAAGGTAGGTTTTCCGCTAAGGGGTTCCGTAGATAAGCCGCTGCTATAAAAAGCCCTTTTAGATCATCTGGATGCAGCTGTGTAATTGCCTTTTCATTGCTATGGCGACTACTGAGTTTTTCAAAAAATCCAGCTAGGAAATTGAGGGTTTCTGCATTAGCCCGAAGTCGGTTTTCAGCATTGAGAGCAGCCCGAAGCTTGGCTTCCAAGCTAGCATCCAAGTCCTCATAACAAATAGTACCCATCAAACCCTCGACAAAGTTACCTCCGTTGCTAACATTTTCTTGCAGAAAAGATTTCTTGATCCGCACCAGCGCAATTTCGTAGGGAGTGCCTGGCTCACTGGCACTACTGACCGTGGTATCCGGCGGGTAAAAAAGAATACCAGATGGCAAGTAGCGCTGTATTTCCACTATTTCTTTATTAACTATTTTTTCAATGGCAGCTGCCGATAAGTTGATATTCAGCAGTACCCAACCTGTATCCGGTGGGTTATGGGAATGGAGCGCCAGCGGGGTATTCAATTGAAAAGTAAAGTGCAGGAGTTGTATTTCACCAGGAAAGCTATGTTGCTCAATTTGACCACTCCCTAAGGAAGATTGTAGCAAGAGCAAACCCTCCGTTCTCTTTACGGGCAACTGGGAGGCAAATTGCTCTAATAATGCACGATTGATATTAATCTGCAGGGTAGTCACTCACTTCTAGCCTTACTTCTTATTAAACTTATTCATGGTATGATTAACGCCAATAGCACCAAAGCTAAGAACGGTATCAGCGGCGTACTTGATGAGATCCGGCATTTGCTCCTGTTCTTCATCCGTCCATTCTCCTAGCACATAATCTACCTGGCGACCTTTAGAAAATTCATTACCGATTCCAAAACGTAGCCGAGCGTAGTTATTCCCACCCGTTACGCGGTCAATATCCTTAAGGCCATTGTGCCCCCCGTCATTGCCCTTGGAGCGCAGGCGCTGTTTGCCGAAAGGTAAATTCAAATCATCTAGTACAACCAACAGGTTCTTCTTGTCGATTTTTTCCTTTTGCAACCAATAACGCACGGCTTTACCGCTGAGATTGACGTAAGTAGAAGGCTTTAGCAGAATGAAAGTACGACCGCGATGTTTGATCTGGGTCACATCACCCTGGGTGTCATTTTTCCAGCTTGCTTCTTTGGCTTTCGCCAAATGGTCTACGACGTCAAAACCAATGTTGTGGCGGGTGTTGTCGTATTTCGCACCCATATTTCCGATGCCAACGATGAGGTATTTCATGGGGTCGGGAGTAATCTCTTTTGGACTAAAAAATTCGATGAAACGGGTTAGGAGAGATGAAATCAAATCAGCTTAAAGGTTATCGTAACGATGAAATTAAGTGGTCAAGACTTTTGGGGCCGGAGAGACGCATTGCAACGCGTCTTTACTACGATTGTACTATCGTTAACCTCAGGTCAGTCTTTGATCTATGATGAACACAACAACCAATATTGATCAAATGGTTCATTGGTATTCACTACAATCGCCGGCAAATGTAGGGATTTGCCACAAGTTAATCATCTAAATGCCAGAGGATACCATAGGTGAAGGGTGACCAACGCCCTGTCTTAACTTGGGCAGCCTTGAGTGCTTCGCCGAGCCAAGCATTACAGGTGTTAATGGCATTATACTGGCCATTGGCCTCATAGAAAAAGTGATTACGCGGGTATCCGGTACTCGGCACTTCGGTCCAGTCCCCTTGCTCATTTTTACGGAAGGACTGATCGAGGTATTCGAAAAGCGCAGCTAAGGATTCTTCACACACTTCTACGCGCTTCCAACTTGGCATTGGGCGCCGATACCGTACAATGTGCACGAGGGATTCGCTATTCACCAGCAATGCACGGGCTCCGTTTTGCAGGGTGAGATCACTCCAATTAGGCGTCTCTAGAAAGAAAGTACGTTCGCCCCAACCAAAAGCAACGTGCGTAGTACTATCTGTGAAGTAGGACGGATGTATTAGGTGAGGCGGTAGTTGTTCAACTGGCAAAACCAAATCTAGATGGACGCCAGCAGTGGTGACGTAGAGTTCGTACTGCTTTTCTGCGCAGTTCTGTACCGTGGGGCGAGTAGACCACAACGAGCCGATCAAGGCTGCTAAAAGATAGATTAGCAATATACCTAGGAAGCTCAGTAGAAACCACTTGATGTAACGCCAAAGCTTTCGCATCATACCGTGAATATTACGAGATCAAATATCAAACTCCTGAGCCGCCTTTTCCAACGCTTCTGGTTTACCTACATCCAACCAGGAAGAGTGATCGTGAGGAAAATTGCGAATTACGCCATACTTGGCGGCCTCCAGCCACACATCTACAATCGAAAACACAAGTTTATCAGTGGGAAAATAAGCAAAGAGTGTCGGGTCGATAATTGACATTCCACTATAGGCCCACTCTGATTCCGGAGGGCCTTTACGGCTCTCCTTTCGTTCCCCGGTCTTTTTATTAATCCAACCACACAGACGACCGTAGCGATCAAACTCCAGATAGCGCGAAGTTTTCCGTTGTCGCACGGCCAGAGTAGTCAAGCAGGGATCACGCCGGTGTTGGTTAAAGAGTTCTTCCAAGTCAAAATCACTAAGAATATCCACATTGTGAATTAAAAATGGTGCGTCTTCCAGGTATTTTTTCGCCTTCAAAAGTCCGCCACCCGTATCTAAAAGCATATCTCGCTCATCGCTAATCACAATCTTCAAACCAAAATGCTCATGCTCGTTCAGGAAGCGAACCACCATATCCGCATAGTGATGCACATTGACCACTACCTCTTTTACGCCGAAAGATTTCAGCCGCAGCAGCACAATTTCCAATAAGGTTTTACCTTGTACCTCAACCAAGGCCTTGGGCCGGTCGTTGGTATAGGGGCGTAAGCGGGTGCCGAGGCCGGCGGCGAATACCATTGCTTTCATGCGAAGAGGTTAGATTATTGGATTGTTCGAGTGCAGACTTATTGTCGACGAGACGCATTGCGATGCGTCTTTACAGCGCCAATATCGCGTTGGTCCACACCGATCACCACATTACAAAAGTAAAAAATGATTCAGCGTAGGCTTGTACAAATCTTATTGGCTCCGTTTTCCTTGCTGTATGGCCTGGGGATTAGCTTGCGCAATGCGTTTTATCGGGCGGGTTTGTTAAAGTCAATGACCTTCAACATCCCGGTTATTTCGGTAGGCAACCTTTCGGTAGGTGGAGCGGGTAAAACACCACATATAGAGTACTTGATTCGCTTATTGCGAGAGCATATTCAGATTGCTACATTAAGCCGGGGTTATAGCCGCAAGACGCGTGGTTTCCTAGAGGTCCAACGTAGTAACAATGCCGAAAAGGTAGGCGATGAGCCCCTACAGTTTAAGCGCAAGTACCCGGATATAGGCGTATACGTGGCGGAAGATAGAGCTTTTGCAATACCGCAAATCATGATGCGGCGGAGCAACACACAACTGGTATTATTAGATGATGCCTACCAGCACCGTTCGGTAAAACCAGGAGTGAATATTTTACTCACCGAGTACGCCAACCGCTACACGCAAGACTTCCTGTTACCCAGTGGTCGTTTGCGCGAATGGCCAAGTGCTTACGAGCGCGCAGACGTAATCATCGTAAGCAAATGCCCGGATACGATTAGTGAGGAGGAAAAGGCTGCCATTAGAGACGAGATCGACCCATTACCGCACCAGCAGCTCTACTTTTCCTATTACGGTTATCAAGCACCGTATTATCAGTTCAACTCACGTTATCGCCTACAGTTGGATGAAAAGCTAGATGTTTTACTGATCTGTGCTATTGCCAGAACAGACTATCTGGTGGATTATCTACAAACGCAAACCGGCACGGTACGCAGCCTGGAATTTGCCGATCATCACTACTTCAACAAGGAAGATATTTCTACACTTGTACGTACTTTCAACAACATGGATACCAACCGTAAAGTGATCGTCACCACGGAAAAGGATGCCATGCGCCTGGAGCTGCACCGCGAGTTTTTAATTAAGGAACGCTTACCTATATTTGTATTGCCCACCGAGGTCCGTTTCCATTTTGGCGAAGGATCTCAGTTTGACGAGCACATTCGTCAGTACTTGCTCAATTTCAAGGTGTGATTCTGCGATTTTTTCTCCGCATTATTTACTTCTTCCTCAAGCAACTTGTCCTGCTTTGCCAGGCGATTTATTTCCCGTTTACTACCGTAAAAGGAAAGGATCATCTACGCTTTAAAGGGCCGGGTATTATTATATCAAATCACCCCAACACCCTTCTTGACCCTCTCCATGTCGTTTCTCGTACGCCGCGACAATCTTTCTTTCTGGCTAATGCTAGTCTTTTCTCCAATCCCATTGCCGGTTTCCTACTCCGCTACCTCTATTGCATTCCCATTTACCGCCCGGGCATTGACAAGGATAAATCCGGTCAAAAAGTAGATAACGACAAGAGCTTTGCTGACACTTATGCACATCTAGAAAAAGGTGGGGTAATCTACATTGCCCCAGAAGGTGGCAGCTACGTGGGCCGGCGCTTACGTCCCTTAAAAACAGGTACGGCCCGCATAGCACTGGGGCTGGAAGCAAGACACAACTTCTCCATTGGCCTGCATATTTATCCAGTAGGCCTCAATTATGAGCACCCGGATACGTGTGGGAGTCGCTTGTATATAGAGGCTGGTGAACCGATTCGTGTTGCCGATTGGCAGGCCGCTTACGAAAAGGATCCGGTGGAAGCAGCACGAGATTTCACGGACTACATCGCAGCGCGTAATCGCCAATTACTGATTGATACCGTTGATGAAGAAGAGGAACAGCTCCTCTACCGACTAGAACGCATATTGCAGCACGATGAGCCATTACCCGTTGACCAGCATTACGAGCGAAGCCAACGGCTACTGGCAGGGATAAAAACACTAGCCGAAAAACAAGCGCCAGCATATTCAAAGCTGCAAACAGAAGCAGCCGCTTACCGGAAGGGCTTACGAGATGCCGCGGTAACAGACCGGGGTATTAGCCAACGGACAAAAAGCCCGTGGACTCCCATCACACTCTTAGGCTGGCCCGTCTGGTTGTATGGTCGAACCAACAATATTTTCACTTACGAAATCCCATGCTGGATTGAGCGTAGCGTTGATATCTACGTTGGGTATAAGAGCACCGTTAAGATCTTGAGTGCACTCTTCACCTTTCCTTTATTCTACTTTTTTCAGTTTAAGCTGGTGCAATTGTTTACCAGCGAAGATCTGGCCTGGTGGTACTTGTTGAGTTTACCCATTTCGGGTATGCTGGCTTGGGGCTACGCTTATCGTATCCAACCGCGATTAGATGCCTGGCGCTGGCGCAAATGGGCGAAACAAGAACCAGACACCGCCAATAGGCTACTAGCCCAGCGAGAGGCGCTGAATCAAACCATACAAAAGCTTCTAGCAAGCTGATTTATAATTTCGACCTGAGGCTAAATTTATTACCAATTTGGTAACGAATTGCTTTGAGGCCGCATAACCAACTACAAATGCTTCTTTTCTGAGCATTTATTCAGATCAGCAACTCTGCTCAAAATCCACCCGGATAATAGTACAAATGCCTTTTGGCATATCTCTACAAGTTCTCCATTGCCCACTCTCTGTCCGACGTAGCCTTGCGCGCATCGCCTTCGCATAGCTGCTTCGGCAGAGCAAAGCAGTCGGACCACCTTTTGAATACTTTCATCTAAAACCAACTCAACATGAATGCTCATTATTTGCGTTTCTTTTCCCTCCTTGTGCTTGGAACTACCCTTTTCTTCACTGCTTGTCAAGAAAAATTATATCCCCCCAGCACTGCTACAGTTATTGACATTACGCCCCAAATGATTGATGCTATTGTAGAGCAGGAAATGGCACTACAAAACATTGTTGGCATCACTGTGGGCGTAGTAGAAAATGGTGTAGTGACCCACACCCGGGCCTACGGACATAAAGACCAGGCCCGAAACAATGCTGTTTCCACTAGTACTGTATTTCGTTACGCCTCCATATCGAAACCCGTTACTGCTATCGCTACCTTTTAGCGATTACCGACGGTCATTTACAACTAACGGATAAGGTAGACAACCATGTTTCCTACTGGCCATCGAGTGACAACAAAGATGATATTACAGTAGCCCACTTGCTTAGTCACCGTAGTGGTATCAATCACTACGGCCGGGACAAGGATGACGATCGCGTATGCACGCCGGTTCCCACTCTTGTACCTCCTCCCGGAATTGCTTTTGACGGCCCCGCCAGTGTAAACCGTTTT
>JBCBWU010000198.1:0-13766 GCA_039816955.1 Bacteroidota bacterium | reverse complement strand
TACATCTCCTTGCTGCAGCCGCAATTTCAGCTGCTTTGAGCGTTGGCCCTGATTCATACTCAATTCAGAACGATGAACCTGCTTCAGGTGACTTCCCGAACGAGAATTGTCTTGGTGCAATGCGTTAGGCGTCATCTGAATTTGGTCCTTAAAGATAATCTGGAGTCATTAATGTTCTTCAAACGGGACAATGACTCGCATTTTGTCCTTGGCTATTTTATCGATATTCTCGCCAAAGTGGCTGGGAAAATCCCCTA
The DNA here is from genome assembly GCA_039816955.1 of Bacteroidota bacterium. Lineage (GTDB taxonomy): Bacteria > Bacteroidota > Bacteroidia > Chitinophagales > Saprospiraceae > Lewinella. Next base: position 13,509 of record JBCBWU010000198.1, on the reverse strand, counting down.
CCACCTTGAAACGAGAGAAGTCTGTATGCCGAGGCCTTAGAGGTTTGAAATATCAAACCTCTCTAAGCCTCGATCAGGTACTCGCCAGAAGTAGTTTGCCCGAAGGCAAACCACTTCCTAAGCGGTACAATAGACGAAGCTTATTTCTTAAGCTAAGATGAGGCAGTATGAAACAGCACTTACTGATTTCAATAGCAACGCCTCATCTGGTAGAAGGTAGAAAGTATATGGTAGAAGGACACTTTTCCTTTCTTTCTACCCTATACATTCTACTCTCTACCAGGAGTTAGGCCATTAACCAATCGTACTCTTTACAACCGAAGAAGGCCTAACTCGTGTTCTTACTGATTCACTGCTGTTACCACGAAGATGCCAGGGTCTTCATCTGGTGCATTGGAGTTGGAGTTCAACTCATCTGCCGAATAAGGCATACGCTCAGCGAATGGCGGAGCTGGTCCATCTAGCAGGAAGAAGGGTACAGCAATATCCGTATCGCTCTTGCGCAAACGACGTGAATCATCAAATGGCATATACATACCAAAACCAGATACGTAACGCTCTTCGATCACCTCACGGAGGAACGCCCGATCAGACGCAATGCCGTCGGTATTTTCAATCCCACCATTATCAAAATCAGCGGCATCGTAAGCTTCGTAGAGGTAAGGTTCTGTACTGAAGTTGGCATTAACGCCACCTCCAGTGTTCAACCAAGCACGAAGTTCGTTGAGGTGCGGTAAACCGGCTGCTACACCACTTGCGCGGCCTGCGGTTTCTGCTAAGATCAATAGGTTCTCAGCGTAGGTAACGAGATTCTGTGGCTCATACTGCTCAATAATTCCTGAATTGGCAGAACCACCAGTTTCATCAATCGTGTAATAACCAAAGCGCGCCGTTTCGTCCGTCTTGGCATTATTACGATTGATACCACTAGCGGGATCGATCAATTGCATTAGGTAGCTATTCACCGTTCCGATATCACCAGCACGGGAGCCTTCCAAGATCATCCAGAAGAGGTTCTTATCGCCCTCCGATACCGTTTCTGCACCGCGGGGAATAAAACGCATTGAACCATCAGCTGAACTAATACCCTGTTGAGCAGCATTATTAGCGCTAGGATAATCCTTGAGGTGCATATAGAAGCGAGCCTGAAGCGTGTAAGCTGCTTCTAACCACTTGGTCGCATCCCCACCAAAGTAGATATCAACATCCAGCGGACGGCTGGAAGCTGCACCTAAGTCAGCGATGGCATCATCCAACAAACTGATGGCAGCATTAAAGACACTCACCTGGTCGTCAAATACAGGATCTTCAATCTTCGGATCATTCACCTCCGAGTAAGGTACATCACCAAAAAGCGAAGCAGCAGTTCCAATACCGTAAGCCTCCAGGGCCTTAGTAATTCCTTGTAAAAGCCGATCATCGGGCGCCCGCTCACGAATGAGCCGCAGGTTAGGAATCATTCCCACGTAAACCCGACTCCAGGTTGAAATACTCTCAGCAGCTGAGAGGCTAAAACCGTAGATGTTTGAGTAAAGAGAAGTAATACCCACGAGCTGGCCACTATACATACCGGAAATACGGTTAAGGTGCCCAACCTGAGCGGAGGTATTGGCCAGCATTGCCCCTGTAAGGAACAGTTCGGCCTGTACGTCCTCAATGAGAATATCATTGGGATTCTCGTTGATATCTTCTACTAGAGATTCACAAGATGCTGCAAAGAAGATGCTCACCAGCAGCAACAATTTTATATTAAAGTTCATCTGTTTAAAGATTTTACGCAGCTTCGCATTTTGCAGAAAATCTTCTGCTCAGATGTAACCGCTGCGCTCTCTCATGATTTTTTTTAATCATCACAGAGTATGATCTTATGATCAAATAAAATCATGCTCGTTTCATAAGAAAGAGATTTCAAATTAATAATTGACACTGACGAAGAACAGGAACGAACGGGTCTGTGGATTGGTAAAGTACTCCACCCCAAAACCGTTACCTACACCGATCTGACTGGTTTCCGGATCAATACCTTCGATATTATCCCATACAAAGAGGTTACGAGCCGTCGCACCGATCTGGATACTACCCAGTTTCGTACGCTCTTTGAACCCTTGGCCATCAATGGTATACGCGAAGGTCAACTCACGAATCTTCGTGAACGTAGCATCGCGCAACGCAAAGTTGTAAGCTTGGTTGTCACCAAAACCACCACCAATACCGTGGCGATACCAGGTTTCATCCAGTAGTACCGGACCAGCACCAAAGTCTTCAATGTTACCACGAACGGTAGTACCAGCAGGAATGACATCACCATCAAAGTTGACCAGATCCTGGTCCAAAGTGAGGCGGTTAGACGTTTCTGTAGTGGTACCGAAACGGCGCAATACCCAAAGTGTACGTGGAGAGTAGTCTCCTCCCTGAGAGTGCTCTACCAGGAAGTTAACCTGTAGCTTCTTGTAACGGAAGTTGAAGCCTAAGCCACCTCGCCAATCTGGGTTCGGATCACCAAGTACAATCGGCTGATCAGTGAGCTGTGGGAAACCGTTTTCATCAAGAATAAAGTTTCCAGCATCGTCCATCAGTGAACCAGTGCCAAAGAGAGCGCCTAGTGGATGGCCTACTACTGCTCGTGAACTTACAGAACCACCACCAAGGTTGATACTCTCGGTTCCTTGTAGATCTAGAACGAGGTTTTCGTTGGTAGCAAAGTTGGCGGTGAAGTCAAGGCTCATATTTGGCTTCTGGATAGCTGTCCAGGTAATATCAGTCTCAAAACCTTGGTTCTCCATCTGACCGAAGTTACCGAACTGGGTATCATAACCAGAGCTAGGTGAAAGGTCGCGACTCAATAGGATACCGTTGATTTCGTTCTGGTAGTACGTCAAGCCAATACCCAGGCGATCATTCAGGAAGCGCAAGTCAGCACCTATTTCCCATTCCGTCTTGATCTCCGGCTCGATATCTGGGTTCCCCAAGTCATCGTCAATGCGGAAACCACCGCCGAACAACGAGATATTCAAAGGATCACTATAGCTGGAATAGGAGAAATCACCTTCCGCCAAAGTCTCGAAGCGGTGTGGTCCTGGCTGGACACCTACCCGACCCCAAGAAGCACGAAGTTTACCAAAGGTCAATGCCTTATTGCTATTCGGCTTGATAAAGGCCCAAGCAGCGTCAACTGCCGGATAGAAGTAGCTACCCTTTACGGTGGAGGATGCCTCCATTGTACCAGACATATTCAAGTACACCTCATCAAAGAGATCAAAACCAAGTACCGCGTAACCGCGATTCGAACGGCGGAAGGTACGTAGGTTGCCAAAGCTGCTGCTTTCATTAGCAGAGTTGAGGGAGGTAGTCTCCTTTGTTGCATTAACTAGGAAGCCAGTGATCTGTCCTGAGGTACGTGTGAAAGTCCGGTCATTGATATTCCAACCCACCGTAGTCGTCAGGTCGATCTCAGAGGTCAGGCGGAAATTAGCCTTACCGATGGCGTCAAAGTTGAGTTCTTTCTGACCAATTGCATCTTCAGCGAAGATACCAGGGCTCCGGTCACCCGCCGAGCCGATAGGGAAGAAGTAAACCCGCTTATCGTTAGAGATATCCGCCGAACCACGCAGCTTGATCTGCAACCAGCTTACTGGCGTGATATCGAGTGTTGGAGATACAAGGAAACGATTCACATTGGTAGTAGCGGATTGCTCAAAAGCAGTCCATAGTGGGTTGTTGTAGGTAGGATTCTGACGGTCACCCAATGGACGACGGTAAGAACGGTGACGGCGTTCTGTGATAACACCGTCATCATCGGTATGCGTACCTACGTAGTCGCGGTTGTCAAAATCAGGTGCAGTACGGAGCAGACCTAGCATCAAGCCAGCGGTGTTGGAACTCTGCTGAATACGATTAGCGTTAGAGCCCGTATAAGATGACTTGGTAGAAAGGGTCAGCCAATCCGTCAGGTACATCTTGTTATTGAAGCGCAAGTTGGTACGCTCATATTCGGAGCCTCTAATGATACCATCTTGATCAAGATAACTGGCACTAAAGAAATAGGTCCCTTTGTTACCTCCGCCACTGATACTAAAGTCGTGCTGTAGGAAACCACCCGTTTGGAATACGGCATCCCAGTTTTCGTCAATAAACGTAGCTTGAGAACGCTTTTCGTCGATGGGGTAGTAAACGGTACCATCAGCAGCAACGAAATTTTCCCCACTGGTGTCGAAGATGTCATCTCCACCGGCACGACCAGGAATGTAGTCACCCCACGATTCTGCACCTAAGGCATTGTAGTTGCCATCACGGCCCTGCCCCCAGATATCTTGCAAGGGTAGGCGTTCTGATACTTCGTCAAATGACATGGTAGCCTTATAGGTAATCCGAGGTTTACCAGAAGCACCATCTTTAGTAGTAATGACCACTACCCCATTGGCAGCGCGACTGCCCCAAAGTGCAGCAGCAGAAGCCCCCTTCAGGATTTGAATAGACTCAATGTCAGAAGGGTTGATATCGTTCAAACGCGATTGTTGCGAGATACCACCTTCCCGGCCACCGGTAATGTTGTTACCACCACCGTAACTCGTAGAGTTATTGAGAGGAATACCATCCACGATGATTAGCGGTGATCCATCACCCGCGATGGTGTTCGCACCACGAATTCGGATAGTACTACCCGCACCAGGATCACCATTAGAACGGTTAATCCGGACATTGGAAGCCTTGGCACCGAGGCCATTTAATAGGGTCGTTTCACCAGAGCGGTTCACCGCTGTAGCGTCAATGGCTGAGTACGTAGAACCCTGCTCGTCCTTTTTCAACTCAAAACCAAGCGCGGAAACTACAATTTCGTCCAATAGGGTAGCACTTTCTTGTAGTACCAGATCATAAGAGGAGTTGCTTCCCACAGTCCACTCTACCGGCTGGTAACCAGTGTAAGAAAAAACCAAAACTGCATCTGGGCCAGATACATCGATGGTATATTTTCCATCAAAATCGGTAACGGTTCCGGTAGCGGAACTCTTCTCTAAAATGTTAACTCCGATAAGTGGCTCACCGCTTTCGTCAGTAATGGTACCACTCACGGTCGTTTGCGCGTAAATGGTGCTAATTGACAACAGTAGCGCAAATAAAAACGTAAGCTTTCGTCTCATAAGTGTTCTGTTTTTAAATCACAAAAACATCTCACCGAGCCCTGGAAAATCCCGTAAATAGCTGTCCAAAAAGGTGGTTTCCAGGCCTTGGTATTTCACTTAAGAGATCGAGCCCTCAGGCTTATACTCAACTTTCAGCAACTTTTTTTAGCGTTGGAGAATAAATCGAGTAACAGACTGCCCCCATTCCAGGAAATATAAGCCATTGGGAAGCTGTGCCAAGTCTAATGTAGCAGCCTTCTCTCCCACCCTTTCAAGCATCATTTGTGCCGATACATTTTGGCCAAGATGATTGAAGAGAAACGGAGCATGGTCGGTCAAATTTTCAGGGCCTTCTACCTGTATATATTTTGCTCCGAATTGCAGCGGTGGGTTCCGGCCATCATGAATGCGGCACTATTGCTTTCGCGGAAAACGTGAAAGGCTTGTCGGCCCGTATTGAGATCACGACGCGGGTGCGGAGCTTGCATTACCAGCGGCCGGCAGTATTGGGGGTAGCGGATATAGGTACCCCAATAGTTGTTATCATTGGCCGTTAGGACTTGATACGTTCTGCCGGAGGGCAAATCCAAATAGAGCGTAAGGTGAGACTCGCAGCAGATAGTGTCAATGCCTTTCTGGAATTAGACCTAAGTTCGGATACACTCTGGGTAGCAGCACAGGAATTACAGACCTCCAAGCATGTACAGGCCTGGTGTGAGGTACAAAGCGCACATCCAGCCGTACAGCTTTCCAGCATTGGCAAAAGCCGGGAAGGTCGCGAGCTCTGGTGTCTAGATATTGGTAAAGGTGATACCCGTAGGAAAGAGGTGATTGTAGTTTTGGGGCGACAGCACCCACCAGAAGTAACCGGCTGGTTTGCCATGCAAGCCTTTGTAGAAGAATTACTCGCCGAACATCGTTTAGCACAGCGTTTTATGGAGCGTTACCGAATCTTGGTATTCCCACTCCTCAATCCAGATGGTGTGGACCTCGGCCATTGGCGGCACAATGCCGGCGGCATAGACCTGAACCGTGACTGGGGCTATTACCACCAACCTGAAGCAAGGCACGTCGCCAACTACGTAGTGGAAACTGTTGGCCGCAACCGCTCCGATGTGATCCTTGGTCTGGATTTCCATTCCACCTATTGAGATATTTATTATAGTAATCGGGAAACTCCAAAACAAATTCCGGAATTCAAAGACTACTGGCTAATGGGTATCAGTGAAACCTTAGGCGAACCTGCCAACGAGGGGCCATCTTACCTAGGCGGTCCAGTTTCCAAAAATTGGATTTATACCCAGTTTGACGCCCCGGGAATCACCTACGAAATTGGTGATAAGACGCCACGCGATTTCATCCGACGCAAAGGGCAAGTCTCCGCGCAAGAAATGATGCAGTTATTGATTTTGCGATAATTTTTTCTGTAGTAGGGAACTAATAGTGGAGCGTGCAGGTTATTCCAATCAAATTGCAGGACGAGGGTTCTGTTATGCTTGAGAAGGGAACGGCGTAGCATTATGTTATTTCTCTTGGCAGGTTGAAATTCGCGCTACCGCGCTCATGGTGTAAGCTCACTATCGCTCGCGGGAAAAGCTCGCAACGCTCGCGGTAGAACCGACTTCGTCGGTGATAGCCGCGTTACCGCGAGCGTTGCGAGCTTAAACCGCTTACGAAGTAAGCTTAAACTTACCGAGAGTAGTAATCCAAAGCCACGACACCTCCACTCTCAAGCTCAACGCCCCCCTCCCCCGCTTCAATTCATCAATCATGGTCGTTTATTACACCGCATACAGTCAATCTGCCGAACGCCTCCGATCTCAGGGAGAGCGACCGCGATGCCTTACCGGCTAATGGCTTGCCTCATCTCACTGGCAAGCGCTAGACCATTCCCATTTATTACAACCATAACTACAGGAGTAGCTTAATCTGCGCAAAGCGGCGGCTTTGGAAGCCGGCTGTTGCTGGTCCTGACGATTCCGCCGAAAAGCGGAAATCAGGATGCTGACAAGCTTCGCTTCGTCAGTATTCGAATACAGTGTGGCAGTGAGAACAACGCATACTTCGATTTGGGTTCAAAGACACGCGTTGCTCGTTTTTCTCCACACTCCCCATGCCTGTTAGTATAACGGATAGTACACTTGTTTACGAAGCTTGAGGTGGAGGTTCGATTCCTTCACAGGCAGCCCAGGGGGGAATTAAAGTGAAAGTTGCAAGTTAAAATAAAGGTAAGAGTGGCAGCTGAAGTGCTAAGTGCAAGCTTAGTGAATTCGCCTACCCACTTTCACTGTCACTTTAATTTTCCACTTTCACCCTCCCCTTTCTGCTCCCATCGTCTACTGGCTAGGACACCGCTCTTTCACAGCGGAAAAGCGGGATCGATACCCGCTGGGAGTACTGACAAAATTGGAAATACGAAGTCGGAAACAGGGAATAGGAAGTTAGAAATGGGGGAATTATAATTTAAATTATAATCAAAATGACAATGAAATCACTGCGATAGTCAAATTTACATCGTCATTGCTCTTGTTATTTTGATTGTTTTCTCCTCATCAAGTAGCAACGATTTTTCCTAGCATGGCACTGTGTAGGAATTCGGAGGTCGGAAGTCGGAAGAATGCAGTTCCTATTTCTAACTTCCTATTTCCCCCATACTTTTATTTTTACTGTCATTGTCACTTTCACTTTGCTTAGTACATACCATGCTTGAAGAAGGAATAGATTTCCATAATTTCCCAGTATTAGTATAACCACTGCTCACCTTTTTTTAAACTACGCAATTAATGCTGATAAAATTATAGTCGTAAGCCTAATAGGCACAGGGCCTTTAATCTTAAAAAATCGACCGCTAATCAGAATCAATTTTTAGTCTCCTTAATTATGTGTATTATACATATCTTCTTCAATTCCTACTTAAGACCTAGTCCTACTACACTATTATCGGGATGCTGATTCCTAAGTTGTGAATCGATAAATTCAAACAACCGACTACTCTAGCAACGTTCTACTTCATCGAAATCCGGCTACAAAGGTCTTAGCCAAGGTATACTATTTTTCTAAACGCGTTATAAATCACTGACGATGAAAGTATTCTTTTCCTTGTTATTTACGATCCTTTTTATTCAAATTTCACAAACCCAAAATACAGCAGATAGTTTATTACAACTAATTAATAATACGACTACTCCCCAAGTAAGAATAGAAATATGGAAAAACTGGGCAAGAAACACGAACAAAGACAACATCATACCCTTATGGGAAAATAGCAAACATGCTCTTGCCGATGCCCAGAAAGCACTTAGTGAAGAAGAAGCCCAGATATGGTATTTTGACTTATTGGGCGATCTAACCATTTTGCTACAATCTAACGGTTACGGAGAAATAAGTACAGAGATTTTTGATCGAATGAAGTCCATAGCAGACTCTATAGCAAATGGTAGTACGCATCGATTACAAGTGGACTATTACTTCTTTTTAGGGCACTTTTACTACAAACAAGTTGACATGGAAGAAGCTGAGTCCTTGTTTCTAAAGGGCTTGGAAATCAATAAGAAAGTAGGTATACCTGAACTCGATTTCAGTTTATACAATATGCTTGGCCTACTTAACACCTTTATTGATGAGCAGGAAAAGGCCCTGCAATACTATTCCAAAGCTAGCCAAGTCGCTGACCAGGCTACCATCGCTAACAGCCGCAAGATGGTTCTCTACAAAAGCATGGCCTATCTCTACCACATCCTTGATGAATACAAGCGAGCTGATAGTTTATATCAAATAGTAATGGATAGTATCCACTTGGTATCACGCAAGACGTCTCAATGGCGATTAAGAATGGACTACGCGCTTAACCTCGGCCACATGGGGAAGGTTGAGCAAGGTCTTGCTCAATTGGAAGAACTATATCCTAAAATTGGAGATGAAGAAAGTAATGATATTAAGTTTCTATTCTGTGAATCCTATTCTGAAGTTTTGATGCTGGCCGGAAGACTGAAGGAAGGAACGGAATGGTTGGTAAAATCTAGAGCATATTACTACCGAATACAAGAGGCACGACGCAAAGACGAAGTGCAGGAATGGCAGGCTAAGTACCAAAGTGCAGAAAAGGAAGCAAAAATTAGCACCCTGGAACAACAAAAGGCGCTGAGTCAATCCCGTATGATTATTGGGGGCTTGGTGGGTATGAGTTTAATTGGTTTACTCTCTTTCTTCCTCTTCGCCAATAGCAGCCGTCGCAAAAGGTTGGCCCTCCAGCTTAGTACCGAGCGAGAACTCCATAACATCAGAAGCAAGTTCTTTTCTTCCATTGCTCACGATATCAGAACGCCCTTGGCCTTGATGCTGGCTCCGCTGGAAAGATTAGACAATACCGTGCAGGAAGATGCGTACAAGTCTGATATTCAACTGGCTCGGCGGAACGGGATCCGATTGATGGATTTATTTAATCAAATATTAGACTGGAATAAAGCAGATGCGAAATTGTTAAGTCTAAATCCTCAAGTTGGTCGTCTTGATCTGGCGCTAAATAGTATCCGTCAACGACTAGAGCAACTTGCGGTTGAAAAAGGAGTAAAATTTTTCCCTGAAATTGAGGTCACCGATCAACCAATTATGCTGGATTACGGCAAACTTGACCGGGTAGTTTCCAATTTGCTAGGTAATGCCATCAAATATGCAGAAGCAGGTAATGGAGTTACGCTAAATGCTGGTGTAACAAAGATTGGAGAAGAAGATAAACTGAGGATCGTCATAAGCGATAACGGCCCAGGTATTGCAGAAGATGAACAGCACCAAGTTTTCAAGCGACATTTCCAAGGTGTTCAGGGAAAGATCAAAGGAGGTAATGGAATTGGATTAGCGCTGGCGAAAGAGTTGGTGGATATAATGAATGGTAAAATTCAAATGACCTCTAAATTAGGGGCTGGAACCCAATTTGTTGTGGAAGTACCAATCATACTAGTGGGGCCTGAAACAGAAGTTAAAGAAGAAGGAATCTTGCCGGCGCTTTCGCCAGAAGATAAGCCACTAATTCTAATTGTAGAAGATGAACCAGCGTTATCAGCTTTCTTGAAGTCTGACCTGGTCAATAGATTTGAGGTCCTTACTGCTAATACTGCCAGTGCGGGCCTCACTATGGCAACGAATAGTATTCCCGATCTCATTATCACCGATTGGATGCTCCCTGATTACGATGGTGGTCAATTATGCCAACAGATTATTGCTAACGAGTTAACGTCCCATATCCCGATCGTAGTTTTGACCGCCTATAATACTGATGAACATCAAAAGGCAGCACTCGATGCTGGTGCGGTGGTATGGATGAGCAAACCGTTCGAATTAGACCGCCTCAATCGACAACTAGATACCATACTACAGCATCAAAAACGGAACCGTACAAAGTGGAATAGCCCTTCTTCAGAAAGCGCACCAGAATCAACCAAAATTGAACCCGAGATGGACCCATTCATTGTTAGGGTACAGGAAGTCATTTCTGAAAATTACACTGATGCGAATTTCTCTATGGATCGTCTCGCAGAAATTTTATTAATCAGTAGAGTCCAACTGTTCAGGAAGGTTAAAAACACTATTGGTACCACGCCTGGCAAACTTTTCAATTCGTTCCGTTTAAAAAAAGCACAACTCCTCCTGCGTTCTTCTAGTTTACCCGTATCTGAAATTTGTTTTCAAGTGGGCTATTCCGATCCTAGCTACTTTGCAAAAATATACAAGCAGCACTTTGGTATATCTCCTTCACAAGAAAAAATGGCGAGCTGATGCATTTAGTGCTTCTACGATGGTGCTCACTTGAAGCCCTCCCGGAATGCAATCTTGGAGGGCTTTATTTTACCTGTGCAAGTTGTAAAAGTAGCAGAGCTAGAATATGTTTAGCATGCCTTCATTCGCGTCAATATCCACTTTTTGATCTCCTCTGATTTTAGTAGTAAAATTTAGCTACCTCGCTACCCGGTAGCGCCATTTACTTTTTGTGATAATGGATTCCCCTCGTAAATACAAGTCTTCCTTCAATAGTAAATTTGTACCATCAGCTTGGTACTTTTTTCTTAGCACACTAAACCATATTTTAAATAGCAAATTAAATTATAAAATTTAAGTTATTTAAAGCGACAACAATCAATACGTAGTGACAAAAAAATAAAATAAAACAAACTTACCATTCATTGATATAGAACTCCTACATCCATGGTCTAGCCTAGGTATCGTTAATTTTCAATTGAACACGCTTTAGATTCGGTTAAGCAACCACCATAGAGCGGCATCAAATTGCATAAATTAAGATTTAGGACCTAGATCTATGTGACTATTCTTTTCACCATAATTTCCATTAGACCATGAAAAAGGAATTCATGTCAATTCAAACCATTTTACCAATTGCGCTCTTGAGTTTCATGATCGCATTTTCCTCTTGTGAGAAAGATAATGCCACACAGAATACCACCTCCGTTGAGGTTCCTGAAAAACCTACTCTAAACCAATTAAACATTGAGGTTACAGATGGCATATTGACCTTCCAGTCACTCGATGATTTTGCTACCGCAATGAAGGCAATCTCAGGACTTTCCCGAGACGAAAAAAACGCTTGGGCTCAGCAATTGAGCTTCCAATCATTGTCATCCCGCCTACGGTCCATCCAAGATCAAGTTGATGCGCAACCTGATGTACCAGGAAAAACCCATCTCGCCGCCGGAGAAAAGGAGCTGTTCTCCTTCGAGGATGATGGTACACTGGTCAGCCACGGTCCAGACCTATTGCTATCGGAATTAATTACTCCAGAGGGTTTGGTGTATATCGAAGGTGCGCTTAATTCGTTTGGTGAAGACTACCATGCTGTTGTCAAACAGGAGCCTTCAGTAGCAAAAATGAATAACCTCCTGGCCCAGGGCGCATCTTCTCCGGAAGAAGAGATATACTACTTCTCCAAGCCTATTAAAAAGGAAATCGTTGATTACAATGATCACGCTAAAGAATCTAAATTTTTCCGATGTCCTTTATTTGATCGGGGCGTTTGGATTTGGGGACACCGTAAAGAGGAGACCATTGACGGAGTACGACAGCGGTTGCGCGTAGAGTTGAGTCAGTCTATTTATCATTTCGGTGGTTCAGACAATCGTGTTTTCTCTTACGTTTCGATGATGATTGAAAACAGGAAGCGCAGTGGCTGGAGCTGGATCAGAACCTATCCAGATTACGAGTACGGAACATTGGCGTGGTTGAACGGAGGCCCGGCCACCAGCGGCGAGACTAGCTCTTCTAGTGTAGTTCAATCATTGCGCGTTGACCGCGATATCCGAGTTACCCTCTCCAATGGTGGTAATCAAATCCTGCGGTTGGAAAGTAATGTTGTTCCCGACCCAACTGGCTGGTCTTTTGACATCAGCAGATTCGGTGATGCCGACGAATACTACTTGATTGATAACGTCATTTCCACCGCTAGTATGGCTCCTGGTGTAAGTATCGTTGCATCTGGTGGAGAATATGGCTTTTCCCGAGGAAAGATCTCCGTTAATTGGCTGAATCGTAGTTCTACAATGGACATTCAACTAGGGTGTCAGTAACCCTAAACCGGCAGGGTTAACGCCCTGCCCCCCTCTTTCCTCAACTGACCCTGCAAACAGTACTTAACCCTAATTAATGATGAAGATTACCGATCTTTCCCGGGCTAAGTCACTGCGCTTGCTCTGTACCTTATTTTTCGCTTCGCTCCTATCTACCTCACTACAAGCCGATCCGGCCCCAGACGGAAGTATCAACTCCTTTGAGTTCTATCTACCGTCTCCCTTCGCTACCTCTTATGAACCGGGCGATGAGGTTTGTTTTCAGGTGGATGTCTCAGCCGTCGGGGCTGAAGGCACAGTCATTCCAGTAGAGTTCTACATATCCGAGAACGCTTCTTTTAGCGATTCCGATGATCAATGGCATACAGAATTGGTTTCCCTAGACACCGTGGGCAATGCAATTGTGATCGTATGCATTCCGCTACCTCCTTACCCTTGTGATCTGGATGGACTTTTCTTCATAGCTCGAACGGCCGTAAACGGAGACAACGAACCAGACAACGACGCCCTGAGCTTATCCTTTGACTCCGCCACGATTGACATCAACGTCAGAAATACCTGGGTGGAAGGAGGTGGTGTGTGTCCGGGCGTAAAGGCAGTAAGAGTAGGAGGGCGCGTAGCGAACGATAACGGTTGTGAAACGGTACCACAGGTTTCTTTACTCGTATATATCTAACGACCTGGCAATCCGTTCAGTCGTAGGCTACTCAGCAGATTCCCCAACAACGAATTTATTTACACTATGAACTGATTTAAACTTTTCTAATGGATTGCGCCTCAAGCCCTTATGGAACCTGACTTCAGCGTTTTCCTTCCCG
>JBCBWU010000197.1:0-13969 GCA_039816955.1 Bacteroidota bacterium | reverse complement strand
CATTGAGAATAATAGCTAAGTCTTCTGTTGGACGGCCATCACAGAGCACTACATTACCATCAATACTAGCCGATGGAGCCTGGACACTAACCATCTGTTGGATCGTATCTGCTGAGCCACATTCGTCGCTGATGATGACTTCGTAGGTGTCGGTCATGCTGGGCACAAAATTGAATAGCGAATCGACATCGCCATTCGACCATTCGTAGGAAATCTCACCTATGCCACCACTGGGGACGGCAGCCAAACTAATAGCATCTCCTTCACATATTCGATCCATTCCCTCTATCGCACCACTCAGGGGTGGCGGCTCCAAGATATTGATCGTCAGTTCCGACTCACTACAATTACAGGGATTACGGAGCTTGACAGTGAAAAATTCGGTTCCTTCCGTAATATCGTCCGCGAAAAAGTCAAGATTGATGGTGTCGGTCAATTGGCCGGCTGGAATAATGACAGAATCCGGTAGGGCCATATAGTCCACCCCTGGGGTGGCGGTACTATTCGCCAGTAAATCGTAATACACCACTAAGTCATCCGTCAGGATACTATCTCCCCGAGAAAATATGATAGAGGTAAAACCGCAGCCTTCGTAAGGAGAATCATTGCCTTGGCTCGGGCCAGTTACTTGACTGGTAATTCGCGAGGTTAGTCCTGCGGCGAAGCTATTTGCGCGCAAGAATACGGCTGCATCCAGGCGATTGTCAAATCCTCGATCAGCAACTACTAACCTCAGGTGATAGGTTTCGCAGGGAATTACGGGGGTTGAGGCCGTGATGGGTACCGTATATCCGTCAAAGGCGATAAAGTCTGCGTTAGGTGCTGGTTGCCCGAATGAACACCCTACTTCTCCGGGCGGAATATTATTGTTGTAGAAACCGGTGTTGAGGATCTGGTTGACATTCTGGGCACTGATCGCCTGCCCGGTACCCGGAACTTGAGCCAAGTTAATAGCATCGTCGGTAAATGGACCACTGATGCCTGGGCCACTAATAAAAAATCCGAATAAGTCTACGAAGCTGGTGAAGGCAAAATCGCAATATTCCTCCGAGGCGAAGACGTATTCAAATGAGATAGTATCCAAGGTGGGTGTAAAATCAAATTCTAGCGTCACCACATCCCAGAACAAGGGGTTGGTACTCCCTTCTAATTCGGAGAGTATTTCCAAATCCGGATCTGTACTCATCCCACCGTGTCCGGTAGAAGCATCGGCATCATTGAGTATGTAACCAAGGTTAGGGCCGGTAGCATCCCGGATATCTCCATTGGAAAGCACTAAGCCCTCTTCGAAACCGATACTGGTCAATCCGTTGGTAAAGCTACCAGCCTGAGCGGGCTCACCGTTAAGCTCGATATTGAAAACTTCAAAACACTGACCAGAACCGAGAAAGATATCACGGATAAGTTCTTCAGCGTCTGTATTAATGCTAGCGGAGATGGTGTCTGATTGCGCACGGAGTTGGCTAACAACCAGGAATGGTAATAGCACAGCAAGTATCGCCAACCGCGTTGTAGTAGGCAATGTGTTCATGGTGATGTATTGGTCCGAAGTTGCTAGTTGAGGCTTACGTAAATTGCCCTGACCAGCATCGCTCCGATCAATTTTGGATCTATTGCAAAAGTGTTTGTTAAATCAACGGGAAGACTGCAACAAAGATAGTTTTTTTGCCGTTTCGCCCATCAATTTAACAAACTGACTTGTCGATTTTGTCGGATTGCTTAATGGCAATCAAGCAGGACCAAACACGTATGGAGGGGAGAGCTATTCGTATTTGTAAGGGAGCACCTTGCTATCCTTTACAGAAGAAAGGGTCATTAGCGTTTTGAGCCTTTCAATTTCTTCAATTTGGGATAGTGTTTTGAATAGCAATTTCTCGTAAGTAGGAATATCCTGGCATACGATTTTAATGAGGAAGTCCGCATCACCAGTGATGATGTAACACTCCACGATTTCTTCGATGCTCTTGATCTTTTCCAGGAAGTGGTTTAAAGCATTTTCCTTCTGCCAGGCTAGTGATACCAGTACAAAAGTCTTCACATTAAGACCAATGGCCTGTGGATTAACCTGCGCGTGGTAACTCTGGATAATTTCGTTGTGCTCTAACTTTTTAACCCGCTCTAGCGTTGGAGCAGGCGAAAGTCCAATTTTCTTTGAAAGGTCAAGGTTAGTAATCTTCGAATTCTCCTGGAGTATCTTTAGGATTTTAAGATCGATTTTATCCAGTTTGTCGGCCATCAGAAATTGGTTATTCGTGAATCAAATAAGACGCTAAGATACTTAGTGCTGAAATAAATTACAAGCATTTTGTTTTAAAAGCCATCAAAAATTTTATTCATGGCTAAATATCAGCTATTAACTTTAATAATATTCGGTTGCTAGCTATAATTGTCAAAAGGTGTAAATGCAGAAGAGCCCGTTGAAGGTAGGCTTGCCTAATTCAACGGGCTCTATAAATTTAGGTTCAAATCAACCGCTATGGCCAAATACCGAAAGCGGTGTAGTCGCTCGCGATTTTATTAATGGCACTAACAAAAGCTGCAGTACGCAAATCTTTGATATTGCGCTTGCGCTTCTGAATTTCGCGGATTTGATGATAAGCAACGATCATCGTTTCTTCCAGGCCAGAGCGTACCAGGTCAATTTCATCCGCACCACGGGCAATAATGGTCTTTTGCTCGGATGTAATACTCTTGCCGGTCATCTCTTCTACCAAGTTGATCAGGTTGGTATATTGCTGTTGGTTGAAGCGTTTTTCCATCCGCCCAAATCGCATGTGCGAAAGGTTTTTCAACCATTCAAAGTATGATACGGTAACACCACCGGCGTTTAGGTACAAGTCCGGTAGAACCATTTTCTTAGCATCCTTCAGAATCTTCTGGGCATCAGCAGTTACGGGTCCGTTGGCAGCCTCCGCAATGATTCTTGCTTTGATACGAGCAGCGTTGCTACTTGAGATCTGATTCTCTAAGGCGGCTGGCACAAGTACGTCACACTCAAATTCCATTACCTCGCGACGACGCTCCTTCGGGAAAGATTTTGCGCCGGGGTAATTGAGAATAGAGCCAGTTTCTTGGCGGAATTTTAGTAAGTCATGAATATCGATACCGTCTTTCTTGTAGATAGCACCTTCTACTTCCGAAACACCAACGATGACCATACCCCCCTCATCTTGGGAGATACGCGCAGTGTAAGAACCTACATTACCTAAGCCTTGCACTACCATGGTCTTGCCATCGGTTCCAGCGCTGAGGCCTAGTTTTTTCATGTCTTCCGAAATACTCATCGCTTCCCGAATACCGTAGAATACCCCACGGCCCGTGGCTTCGGTCCGCCCACGGATACCATTCTGGGTTACCGGCTTACCGGTTACACATCCGGCAGCATCGATATTGTCGCCGTGGAAAGAACGGTAGGTGTCATAAATCCAGGACATTTCCCGTGGCCCCGTTCCATAATCAGGAGCAGGCACATCGATGGATGGTCCAATGAAGTTTCGACGCACTAATTCGGTGGTGTAACGACGAGTAATCTTTTCCAGCTGGCCAGGAGTATACTCCCAAGGATTGATTTTTACACCGCCTTTAGCCCCACCAAAGGGTACGTCCACAATGGCGCACTTGTAGGTCATCAAGGTGGCCAGGGCCATTACCTCTTCCTGGTTTACGTGGTTACTGTAGCGAATTCCGCCTTTAGTTGGACTGCGGTGGTGGCTGTGTTGTACACGATAGGCTTCAATCACTTTGACATCTTTCCCAAACTTTACCGGGAAGTGGATGCGGTAGACAGCGTTGCAAGATTTGATCTGAGATAACAGACCTTCCGGCAATCCAGTGTTGCTGGCCGCCACGTCAAAGTACTTTTGTACGCTTTCGTAGAAAACGTCAGGCTTTTTATTAGCCATGGTCATTAATTTGGTTTTCGATTTTGGTTAGACGACGGTCTAGATAGACCAAAAACAGGACAATGCCGATAAAGACGGCCAGGATTACGGCCACTACCACGTACATTTTCCCCATACTGCGCATAAAATCCCCCGAAGAGGACTGAGCGTTGGCTAAGGGCATAAAAAAAGAGAAAAACAGCGCGGTGATGATCCAATTAGCAGGCTTCATAAGGCATTGTTTTGCGGGGCTAAAGTCGATATTTTTATTAAATCTGCCACGTTTTAGCGGCGTTCTTTTGCGTGTTCTTCAGAACAATCAGTCTACGGTGGGTGAATCTTCCCAATTCTCGAGCAGTTGTTCTTCAATTTTACTGCTGCGATACATGAGGCTCGCGATCCAAGAACCGATCAATGTCCAACCAATTACGGCGGGGTAAAATACCATGCGCATGGTGTTATCCAGATCTTCACCACCAAGCGCGGGATTACCGCCATTACCGGGGTGGAGGCTATCGGTTAAGCGTGGTAGCACGTAGATGAGTGGGATCAATGCCACAAAGGCAAAAATGTTGTAGACTGCGGAGATTCTTGCCTTTTGTGCTTCGTCAGGAAAGGCCCGGCGCAAGACAAAATAGGCCAGATAAATCAGTAGCGCGATCAAGGTCGTGAATTGCTTAATGTCCCAGCTCCAAAAGGTACCCCAAGTATACTGCGCCCAAATGCCACCAGTAAGGAGGCCAAGGCCGCCGAGTAATAATCCAACGGCTGTAAGCGCTGCTGCCCAGTAATCGTGATCCAAATTGAATCCTCGCAAGTGTTTAATGCTATAAACAACGGCGGCAATGAAAATAATCATCATCGCCAGCCACAGCGATACGTGGAAGTAGGTATTTCGTATAGTTTCACCGAGAATATTGCGGAAAGGGAAGGTGATACCGCCCCGTTGACTCAAATCTGTCAAGGGGTCATTTTGCCAAGTCTGCTTACCGAGTTCCTGATCAATTGAGTCTTGCGTCACCAGAACGGCATTAGGGCGCACCGCTGCACCATCCACTGGATTATCAATAACCAGGGCAAAGTCTTGCACCTTCTGATTACTTGGCAGGTATTCGGGTATGATAAAAGCAGCCTGTGCTCTGGTCGGTCCCAGTACTTCGACGCGTTTCGCCTGTAGGCTTCGTTCGTCATCCATCTTAAGCCACATACGAACGGCATCGCCGGCCTGATCAAAATTGGTGTTGTAGCCTTCTACTTCAATAATCAGTTCTCCTCCCGTACGGGTGGAGGAAGGTGTTACGATAGTGATACCGGGCTTTAGTGGAATAAGCATACCGGCAATAAAGACGTAAATCAAGATGAGTACACCCAGTGCTTTCCACCAATGCTGACGAATCAATCTTTGCATAGATAATGGTTTAGTCCCTCCAGAGAAACGGGTAAAGAAGTATAGAGACGCTAAGTAATACCAAATTTATGGCCACGAGAATCAAAATATCGCCACCAATTGCCGTATCCTGCATGAGTCGCAGGGCATTTGCGCCAATTTTTACCAAAATTAGCAGGATTGGTATGATAACGGGAAATCCCAGTACTGCCATCAAAGTCGCACTGTTTTGTGCTTTAGCAGAGATGGCTGATATAAAGGTGAAGGCGATGGCTAACCCCATACTACCCAAAAATATAGCCAGGACAAACATGCCGGTGTCCTTCACCGGGTTCGTCGTTAAAAATCCTAGTACTAACCAACTCAGTAGACTCAGTAAAAATAAGAGACCTGTATTGTAGATCATCTTAGCGATGAGTAATGCCAGTGGGTGTACTAGATTGTAATAGTATAGTTGCCTTTGTTGACTTTCTTGTACAAAGCTCTTCACAATGGCACTTACTGCTGCAAAAAGAATAATGATCCAGAAGAGTGCGTTCCACACCTGGGGTTGGATATCAATTAGGGCAGAGTACACCAATACAATGGTTGCGAAAACGTACAGCAAAATACCACTCAGCGCGTAGCGTGTGCGCCATTCAAGAACCCAGTCCCGCCAGAGCAGCCGCATTGTTTGTTGAACCATATTCATGCTGGCAAAAGTACTAAAATTGCATCTGCAAAGACGGTCAACTGTTTGGAGAAGGTTGGTTTTTACGGAAAAAACACACTTTCCGCAGGGATTAGACGAGCGGAATTTTTGCGTTGCCGGTAGATTTTTCAAACAGTACTAAGCTCAGTATATTTGTGGAGTTTTGTAAGCCTATTTAAAGCGTGGTCAAAATAAACCAGGGCTGCGGCGAAGGCATTAAACAAGACGTTGCTTTATCTAACGGAATACATGAAAAACTACCGCCTTATTACAGTTCTCCGTACCGGAGTTATCCTTCTCTTTTTCAATCTTGTGATGTCGGGTGCCATTTTCGCAGCTGATTATTTCCAGGCCAAAGCACTCCCCGGTGATGGTATCTACAGTATGCTGCGCCGGTACCAGTTAGACGGTTTTCGCTGCAATTTTGATCAGTTTTATCAACTGAACAGAATGAGGAAAGGTAGTGGTCTGAGCGTTGGGAAATCCTATCTCTTACCCATTGAGGTATTTGAATTTGATGGCCGAACTATCCGTTCTACCATTGGTAATGATGATTGGAATACTGCAGTAAAGATCCGAGATTACAATTTGGCCTTGGTCGAGCTCGGCTTGTTGGACGATAGCTACGATAAAACCATGCGGTTATTGGTACCACACCACATTGATCATTGTACGGAACAAACGCTATCCATTCCCTCTCCTGTAGCCACGGATCCGGAAGAGGCTGCACCCACTGAGCCAAGTAATACTTCTCAGCAAGCTAGCTCCGAAACGGCATCTTCTTCGGCGGCAGGGGGCAAACGCATGTTTCCCATATTTGGGGCAGACTATGCTTACACTCCCTTGGCGAGTACCAAGCTTCGTGGACAGGTATACTATATCGTGAGTGGACACGGAGGGCCCGATCCCGGAGCCATGGGGCAACGTGGGGACCACCGACTCTGCGAAGACGAATATGCTTATGATGTGGCCCTGCGCCTTTGCCGGAATTTAATTGCTCACGGCGCCACCGCTTACATGATTAATCGTGACCCTAATGATGGCATTCGCAATGAGCGCTTCCTGGAGTGTGATACCGATGAGGTGATTTGGGGTGATATCCGGCAATCTCGGAATCAGAAAACCCGCCTAACGCAGCGTTCCGACGTAATCAACGGTCTCTACGAAAAGCACCGCTTACAAGGGGTGACACAGCAACAGGTTGTAGTGATTCATGTAGATTCACGCAGCCGGAGTACCCGTACGGATCTGTTCTTCTATCATCATCCCTCCAGCGAAGAAGGCCTTACTCTGGCTCGTAAGATGCATCGGACGATGCGCCAAAAGTATCGTCGCTATCGTGCGAATGGAGAGTATCACGGCACCGTCACTGCTCGAGATTTACATATGACCCGGGAGTGCACACCTACTACCGTATACATTGAGTTGGCTAACATTCGAAACAATCACGACCAACAAAGAATTGTCCTCCAACGCAACCGTGAACTCCTCGCAGACTGGATGTTGGAAGGGCTGATGAGTCAGTAGTGGGGAATTAGAAGTAAGAAATAGGAAATTAGAAGTAGGAGAGATCGGAGATAGGAAGTGGGAGGTCGGAAAGGAGCTAATACCTATTTCCGATCTCCCATTTCTCACTTCACTAGAATTTAGGACAAATCACCTTTAAGCGTTCCTTGCTAGGATGCACGTAGATGAGTGATAACTCAAAGGCACCGCGAGAGTTGTTGGTTACGGATAGGTCGGATACTGTAATGTCGTAGCTCAAGCCAAACTGCCAGCGCTCTACTTCCAAAATGGCGCTAACCACAGCTGATTCGAAGCCCATGCCGCTTTCTCCTTGGTTTACAACTCTTCCCCACAAACCCGCACGAATGGCAATTTCGCGCCAATCACGGTTGCTGTATCGGAGGTTTAGTCCGCCGATAGTCAGGAAGGAAGGACCTTGGCTCATTACGGCTAGTGCCGGTAGAAGTCCGAGTTCACGCGTTAAGCCTACTTGTCCACCTACTTGTCCAACAATGCGACGGAAGAGCTTTTCACTCTGATCGTCGAAGAAAGAGACATTAGGTTCATTGAGGTGATGAATGGCACCACCAATGTAGAAGCTGTTATCCTCGTCGATCACATTGTAGTACAATACACCGGCATTGAATTCCAGGAAGAGATCCGTTTCTGTGGCGGCGAAGTTCTCTCCGTTGACTGCGCCAAAATCAATTCCGATATTTCCCAGAGCTGGGTTATCGTTGAATTGCTCACTGAACCAGAGGTTGTTCCAATCAAAGGTCCATTGTCCAACACCCAATTGTGCACCACCAATCAAGAACTGGTCAGAACCGCGAGAACGACCACTACCCAAGTGCTTCAAATAAGAGCCACTGATAACGGCCCGTGAGCGACTAAAATTTGATTCACCTACCTGGTCACGCAAAACCGCAACACCAAGGCTGTAAAAGTCATCACGACCTACTCGACGGCGGCCTTCAAAAGAGGCGGCAATACTTCGGTAGGACTGATTACCCAAGACCGCGTAGTTCTGCGTCCGGTAGTTCGCTGTAAAGCGGTATTCCCCCGGGAAAACGCCGGTCATTGCTGGATTCATTTGTAAGGGGGCACTGTAGAACTGGCTGAAGTGCGGATCCTGCGCCTGCGCTTCACTTGGCCAAACGCAAGCTGCTGCGAAGCTGAATAAAAAGATAAATAGAGATGTATAGTTGATTTTCATCATCGCGAGTTTAGGAACTGGCACATCCAAATTTGCTGTTCGAATGTGCCAGTGATTGAGTTTTTTGAACGGCCTAGCGGATTAGGGTGGTTTGCCCTTTCAATACTTCTTCTGAGCCGTCTTCGTGTCGCACGGTCAAAGACCACACAAAGACCCCACTGTTCAGTATCTGATCGCGATAGGTGCCATCCCATCCAGTCTCAGGGTCGTTTACTGGAAAATTCCCAGCTGAGTAGACCATTTCTCCCCAACGGTCAAAGATTTGGAACAATAGTACTTGCGTGCCCGGACGGCCATGTACTAAGAGCCGATCATTAACCATGTCATTGTTCGGGGTGAAACCAGTAGGAACGACCGCCAACTTTGGTTTGTCCACAAAAATGCGGATCCGGTCGGTCGCGTCACAGCCGTTTTCGTCAATTATATAAATCTCGTAGTCAATGGTAAACTCAGGTGAGGCGAAGGGTTTTTCGCATTCGTTACAACTGAGCGTGCCCTCGTATGGAGCATCCCAAACGTACTCTACCAAACCTTGTGGATTGATTGGAACAGCCGCGAGTTGGATACTGTCACCAAAAATAATCGTGTCATCTGGACCAGCATCTACCGTTAATTCAGCTGGCTCGTCTATTACCGCTGTAGTTAGGAACTGACATCCGTTTACATCGCGAATGAAGATGTTGTAGTTACCACCCTCCAATCCGATTAGGGTATTGCTGCCAATGAAGTTCTGATTGTCCAAACTATACTGGAATGGGGGTGTTCCACCATCCGTTAAAATCGTCAGCATACCATCGCGGTCACCAAAGCAACTTACTGCCGTAGCTTCTACATTGGCAATCAGCTCTATGGGTTGATCTACCGTTGCGGTCCGTATGGTTTCACAATCGTTGGCATCGGTTACGGTTACTTCATAATCACCGGCTACCAGGTTCTCTAATTGAGCAGTAGACTGACCCGTAGACCAGGCAAAAGTGTAAGTAGGTACACCACCGCTCACAATTGTACCAATGGCACCGTCATTGTAGCCAAAGCAATCATTATCCTCTACAGAAAAGTCAAGATTTAAGCCATCTGGCTGACTCAAATCTACACTCTCAGCTCCAGTACAGCCTTCTTCATCTTCCACGGTTGCACTGTAGGTTCCTGCCAAGAGATCAATGGCCAGAGCGGTGATTTGACTACCCGCTTGCGCATCCCATTGAATAGTGTAAGGGCCATTGTTTGGACCTTGGATGTTCACTACCTCCGCAGTTCCGTCGCCAAACTGGAAACAGCTAGGCTCTACGGTCAAGAAGTCAAAGGAAACTGGATCAGGATCCAACATGTCCCGACTTTGTTCTGCCGAACAACCTTGGGTATCGGATACGGTCACGGAGTAGGTTACACCACCGGGTAGGTCGTTGCGAACTAGGCCACCGCTACCATCTTCCCAAGTATAGGTGTAGTCTGTATCAATTGTGCCTAAACCACCCATTACCTGATTGACACCCACACCTCCATCGGCAAAACCGTTACAGGTAGGTGGACGAAGTAAGAAATTAAAGCTGACGGGCTCTAACTCTTGAACGGCTACAGTGGCGGTCACCTCACAGCCCATATTATCAGTGACCAATACTTCGTAGTTATTAGGAGAAAGGTTGCTAGCCGCCGCTGTGTTCTGGCTTTGCGAATCATTCCAACTGTAGGTATAAGAACCGCCACCACCACCGGCCACTACTTCGGCAATACTTTCATCCAATCCATTACAGCTCTGGAACGTCTGTGTAGCATTCGCGAAAAGACTATCCGGACTATTGACGGTGAACATATCATTTACGGTACAGCCATTGGCATCGCCCACGATGTAGTCATAAGTACCCGCCGTAAGATCAGGCACGGAAGTACCTTGGAAGACCTGCCCACCAATAGTAATGGTGTAGGGGGCTTGACCGGCAATAATGGTCGCTTCTAAACTTCCGTTGGCCAGACTAAAACAGGTAGCATCGGTCACTGTCGGTGTACCAATTTCCAATCCACAGAAGGTGGAGGTACAACTCGTTGTTCCAATTGGGACATCACAGTCAATTGGGGCGCCCTGGAACAAGGCACGGACCTCAATACTGATTACATCACCATTGTTCAAGTTAGTCACCAATACCTCTGTATCGGTAATCGGTCCTATCCAGCCTTCAGGACCAGAAGGTCGAGTTATTTGGTATTCGTAAGTAATCACACCAGGGATGGGATCCCAACTAAATAGTATGGTATCATCAATTTCTTGACAAGTAACATTGGGGGCAGGAACATCGGCAACAACACCAACGAACACAGAATCTACAACGGAGCAGCCGTAAGGATCCTCGATTAGTACCTCATAGAGCGTGCTCATAGTAGGATTGGCAGTGGGTGTAGGACAGTCTGTACAGTCTAAGCCTACCGCTGGTGTCCAGCTATAGGTGTACTCGTTTTGGGTGTTGAAGGTAATCGACCATTCAACTAACTCACCAAATTCCGTTGGTACGTTACTATCCGTAATCAACAAACTCCAGGCTCCGTTGATTGGACTTCCGGTCAAGACGTTCCAGTTGCCTTCTGGCCGCCAGTTACCCGTATAGGGCGGAGCACCAGCGTTGATGGAAACGAGTTCCTCAGGGGTGAAACAAGTGTTTACATAACCATCCATTGAGTTGGCACCATTTTGTAATGCCAATGGTAGCTGTGCCCCCGTTGGGCTAACCAGCACAACATTGATATCTGACAGGAAGTCAGTACTTAAACTGAAACAAACCGATTCAATGTCTACAAATGGATCAGTAATCGTCCCAGGGTTTAGGCTGTTGATGTTTAGTGTACTCAAGTAGCCATTTCCAGGAGGATGATTGCCATTACCAATGGCGTACTGTGGAAAGCGCTCAAAGGTAATAGGTACCTCTACAGGAGTGGTCTGTGTAACATCAAAATTAGCAACATCTCCTTCGCACAAAAAGGCGTCCGGCTGTTCATTGAACTGCAAATCGCAGTTGAAGCAGTCCGGGTGTGTCGGTGGTAGGACCTCGAAATTGAGTGTAGTATCATTACGACAGCCAAATTCGTCCTCCACCCAGAAGGTGTAAGCAGCAGCACCGGCATTAATCGGCGATGCTTCCAGCTCGTCCTGATCACTGCTAATCACAGTAGGATTAGTCTCCCAACCCCAGTCCATGAATGGTGGTGAGAATACTTCAATTTCGGGGTACAGGTAGTCTTTAAAGGCAATACTCCAACCAAAGAGCCAGCCATTATCCAGACCCAAATTATCCGTTACCCGGATGGTCCACTCGCCATTTAAGGGGCAACCTAGTAGGTTGGCGTAACTTTCCTCGGGCTGGTAGTCTCCAGGAGGAAAGTAAGTATCAGTATAAGTATGGGTGACTCCACCAGGATCTGGTACCGTTGTGTAAGTATAAGTGGGCGGTCCATTATTATCAAATTGCACCAGGGTGCCATTTCCCGCACCTTCAACGAAGGAATAGGTATACGGAACTCCTGGAGTAAGATTTCCGGAAGCACCATCTACCGGGCCAGTAGCCCAAGGTTCACCAAAGTTTGTCGACCCCGTTCCCGAAGGGAAATCTAACAAGAAGATAGAGTTGCCATCAGGGCAAACCAACTCGATATCTAAGTCACCGCTGTATGAATGCTCCAGATCCAAAGAGACGAAACAAATATCCGCAGGGTTGGTCAAAGTAGCACCGGGGCTAAACTCGGTGAAATTGATACTTTCTTGATACTGTCCACCGCTACCATCAGGTAACAGCAGCGTATCCGAACGCGAGCGTTCCTGGGTGAAGCTAGCCGTATCTGGCGTCGCAATCACATTTGAGCCAGAAAGTTGGTCAATGGAAGAGGAAATAGTCAAGGAATCTCCACTGCATAAGGTCGGGTCTACCATACCATCGTACTCGAAAGAAGGGTAGGGGGCTACCCGCACTCTTTGTGAGATGAAGTTGGTGTTTTTACAGTCCATCTGGTCGATGATAGCCAATTGGACTACGTATCCACCGGGCTCCTCGAACACGTGCGTTACATTTGGCCCTACCGCAGTTTCACCATTACCAAAATCCCATTCGAAGGTGCTGGTTAGGTCACTGTGCTGATACACAATACCATTCTGGGGATAAATACCTTGTCCCAAGAATTCGACTCGTTCGCCGGGGCAAATATCAATCCAACCCGTATCAACGGGCATCACATCTGGTGTTGTGCTGACCAATTCAGCCGTAATTAGCTGACAGTTGGTAATACAATTGATGTCGGCACTCCAGCCGCTTTCTCCACTGTCTATCGCGTCCGATTGAAATACAATCGTCAGACAGCCCGTTGGGTTGGCTGCCGTAGCCTGAACGATAAATGGGTTGTCGGGAGAGTTTAGGAAACTAGCATCCAGCTGCGTACCTGGCGTTGGACCATCATCATCATAAAATATGATCAGATCGTTCGGACCAATATCGATACCCGAAAACACCAGTTGGATGTGAGTTCCACTGGTACCGTCTGGGCAAATGACAGTAGTAAAATTCTCATTAGTTCCAAAGCCAGCAGTGCCGCCACCACTATCTTGAAAGAACCCGCTGCAATCATTGATCGGCGTACCGTCCATTTGATAGCTTTGGGAAATGAGTGGGAGGTAGGCTGCGGTCAGTAAGAGTAGCGTAAAAATACGCTTGGGTAGATGTTGTCCCATGGATGACCTCGTTTTCGGTTTATGGTTAAACATGACTTTATTCAATGCATCAGTATATCAAGGGCTTTCTCGAGATGAAAGCCATCTTGTGGGCAAACTGGGGGGGATTGACTGATCTGAGCTTAGGTTACACCGCGTCCAGACCCCGTCAACTATAGTTGCGTAGAAAGGGCAAGAGATGGAAACTAGCCTACGGACTAGCTTCACGGAGAGAAGTTTGGAAAATAGTTGCGTCTCTAGCAAATGTAACGATCTTGTCGCAACTAGCCTAATCAATGAATGTTAAGGCTCGCTTTATTTGCTTTGTTCTCATGCCTCATCCAGCTACTTTTTTCATGTGGTTATGCGCAAATGTATCTTATTTTTTCAGGCCGCCATGCTTTTCTGCTTTGGCTTTTGGGAAAGGGGAGCGACAAATCAATTGACGCTATTCAAAAGAGCCATTCTATCGGCAAATCGCTGCCTGCTTTATCCACATGAAGACAAATTGGTGCAGTTTATACTACTGAACTGATTTAAACTTTGGTGGTGCTGGTGAGCCCAATGCATTGTAGGTTCTGGCGAAGAGGCTTTCCGAGTGCAT
>JBCBWU010000196.1:0-14127 GCA_039816955.1 Bacteroidota bacterium | reverse complement strand
GATTCTCCGGGGTCAATTTTTCCTTTCGGCAGATCCCAGTGCTCACGCCGAAATATCAGTAACCACTGGCGGGCGAAGTTGTAGACTAAGCCACCGGCAGCTTCCTGTACACGGTAGTGTTGTTTGAAGTCAGACCACAGCTCTTCTACATCCGTGTGGAAGATCGTCACCCGCTTTACCTGTGGAGAGCCTTTTTCGAGGAGATCAACATAGTTGAGTAAAAACTTAGGCTTGCCGGGGTAGCGTGCAACTAAATGACCATCATCGGGTGTACCTGCCTGGGCCATTGCCAGGGGATCACACAGGGTAAGAAGGCGGTCATTAATGTAGATTTTGTACATTTGCACGCAATTTTTTGCTTATGAAGAGCCAGGAACAACAAGTTGCTCAACATTTGTTGCAAATAAAGGCAATAAAGCTGAGCCCGCAAAACCCCTTCGTCTGGGCCAGTGGCCGGCGATCGCCTATTTATTGCGACAATCGTGTTTCATTGTCGCACCCTGAAGTGCGCAGCTTTCTTGTGGAACAAATGGTGGCGCAAAGCAGCCAGTTTGGTGAATTGTACGGTGTTGCCGGAGTAGCTACCGCAGGGATTCCCCATGGTGCGTTACTAGCGGATCGGCTGAACTTACCTTTCATCTATATCCGCAGTAAAGCTAAAGCCCACGGCCGTCAGAACCAGATTGAAGGCGAACTGCACCCTAGTGAACGCTACCTCGTAGTGGAAGATTTGATCTCTACGGGAGGAAGCAGTCTATTGGCGGTAGATGCCCTGCGCGAGGCGGGCGGTGAAGTTGCGGGAGTACTCGCACTCTTTACTTATGGTTTTGCTGAAGCGGAGGCCGCTTTTACGAAGGCCGAATGCCCTTTCCTGACTTTAAGCAATTATGACGCTCTGCTAGAGGAGGCTCTTGCAGCTGGCTACATTGATGTGCCTCAACAACAGCTGCTGGCTGATTGGCGCAAGGATCCAGTGGCTTGGAGTGATCAATTTCTTAGCCGACAATAGTAAAATAGAGCAAAGCGCTTTTCACTAGTGAAACCAACGAACACCATGTCGATCATAAACCAATCTTCAGAAGAATTTCTGCGTCGCTATCTCAATAATGCTTCCCCAACTGGCTTTGAAGCGCCGGGGCAGCAACTCTGGTTGGAGTACATTAAACCTTACATTGACGATTACCATCTAGATACTTATGGTACGCTCTATGGTGTCATTAATCCTGGTCAGGATTACCGGGTTGTGATTGAGGGCCACGCTGATGAGATCTCCTGGTTTGTACATTACATAACCGATGATGGCTTTTTGTATGTAGTACGTAATGGGGGCTCCGATCATCTCATTGCTCCTTCCAAGCGGGTGAATATTCACACCAAAAAAGGAATTGTGCGGGGCCTATTTGGTTGGCCGGCTATTCACACGCGTCGTGGTAAAGATGCTAATCTAACGCCTAAACTGGAGAATATCTTCATCGATATTGGTGCCAAGAACAAGGACGAAGTACTCGAAATGGGCGTAACCGTCGGTTGTGTAATCACCTATGATGACGAGATGGAGGTGTTCAACAATAAGTACTACGTGGGCCGAGCCCTGGATAACCGCATGGGTGGCTTTTGTATTGCAGAAGTAGCACGGCTTCTGCACGAAAATGAAATTACATTACCGTATTCCTTATACATTGTTAACTCAGTGCAGGAAGAAGTGGGCTTGCGCGGTGCCGAAATGATTGCGGAGACCATTAAGCCGCAAGTAGCGCTGGTAACGGATGTCACGCACGATACGCACACGCCACTGATCGATAAGAAAATTCACGGTGATGTAAAGGCGGGCCGCGGTCCATCCCTCACCTATGCACCTGCTGTACATAACAAGCTGCTTGATCTGATTATCGAGACAGCCGAAGAAAACGAGATCAGCATTCAAAGGGAAGCGGCCTCCCGCCGTACGGGTACGGATACAGATGCCTTCGCTTACAGCAACGGCGGTGTCCCTTCTGCACTAATCTCCTTGCCCTTGCGCTACATGCATACCACGGTGGAAATGGCCCACAAAAAGGATGTAGAAGGCGTGATTGAATTAATCTACCAAAGCCTACTGAAGATTGAGGCGGGACAAAGCTTTAAATACTTCTAGTTTGCGCACACCCATTTGCTTGGCGCATTATGTTAGGCAAATGGCCACCGTACTAAGAAAGTAGCAATAAAAATGGTTCGGATTTCCGAACCATTTTTGTTTTCAGCCTACCTTTGGCGTATGCTCCGTAAGTTCATCGACCTGCTCCTCTACGGCCATTTTTGGATCGCCTTAGCCGCTTGGCTAATGCAAGTGCAAACCCAGCTGCTATACTTTGGAGAATGGCGTTCCTCGGCGCTTGACGGTTTTGTGGCGGCGGGCACCTTGGTCATTTATGCTTTGCACCGACTGGTAGCTATGCGCATGAAAAAAGCACCCATTTATGCGGGGCGCTTTCAGATCATGAATACCTTCCAGCTACACATTTTAATTTACATGCTAGTAGCTGGCGTCCTGGGTGCTTGGTTCTTTTGGCAGCTCCCTTTACCGATACAGTTGGTATTACTGATGCCCTCCTTGCTTGCTTTGGCCTATGTACTACCACTATTTCGGGGCCGTCGATTGCGCGACTTTCCGTACCTAAAGATTTTTCTCATCGCACTTTGTTGGGCCTGGATCACGGTGGTAGGACCGGTCTTATACTGGGGGGGAGTAATAGATCAGACACTGGGGTTGATCTTTATCGAACGTGCCTTCTTCGTCTTTGCGATCACCATTCCCTTTGACATTCGTGACTTGATGCTCGATTTAGAAGGTGAAGTAAGTACTATTCCTGGACAGTTGGGCATAGAACAAGCTAAACGAATTGCTTACGCGGCGTTAGTGGTAGCCTTACTGTGTGTGATGCTCAACGTGTGGGCCACGCAGTACTCCGGCCTAGCTGCTGCTGCTTTGGTTTTGTCTTTGCTGGTAAGTGGTTTATTGGTTCGGCACTCCCATCCTCACCGCCATGATTACTACTTTACTGGAGCACTAGATGGGACCATGGTTCTACAAGCGCTCATGGTTTGGCTACTGTTTCTTTGATCACCCACCCTTCACTTTGGGATTAAGGACTTTTACCTGATGTGAAATCAAAAACACTATAACCTACCTAATCTCATTAGTAAACACACCATACATTTTTTGACCACTGACCACTGACCACTGATCATTAACCACTGCCCACCCTTTTCCTACTTTAAAACTTCCAGTACCCTAATTTCCACCCTCCGGTTTGCTTCCTGATCGGCTGGTGTAACGGCCTTGGGATAACGCATTTCATGATTGCCGTAGCCTTGGTAAGTGAGGTTTTCGGCGGGTATGTCATTGTCAATCAGGTAGTCATAGATTAGTTTGGCTCGTCGCCAGGAGAGGTCCCATTCAAAAGTGTCTTCGGTTACGGGGGGACGGTTGGGGAAATTAACGTGCCCTGCAATTTCGACTCGCAGGTGCGTATTGATTTGCATGAAGCGCAAAATCTTGGCGGGTATTTCTTTGGAGCGAGGAAGTAAAATGGCTTCGTTCCCGACAAAAAAGAGATCCTCAATATCGGCTACTGCCCCCTCCTTAGCCTCTGGTAGCTTTAAAGGGATTTCTGGCGCAGTACCAGGGCGCATTTTAAGCATTTGATTGGTTAGGAAGAAGCCTTTGGCGTACACCTCAATTCCAACCACAGTGTCGATGGGTAGGGCAGTAGAGAATCGTCCGGAACTATCTACGGTCAGCGTGTCGGAGAAGCTGCGTCCGTGGATATTCACCAGGGCATTAGGTACTGGCTGGTTGGTCTCTGGGTTGATGACTTTGCCCGAAAATGCACGATAGGGGACTGCTCGATAGAAGTCCAGGGTCACGCGCCGATTTCGACGACGACCCTCTTCGCGCTCATTGTTCGCTACTGGTGTGCGCTCGCCAAAAGTTTGAATCACCATGCTCCCATCCGACCAGTCTTGATTTTCCAGCACTCCTTTTGCGCTGGTTGCTCGGCGGATAGCCAAGTCTTCGTTATAAGCAATACTGCCAATGGCATCGGTGTGTCCAGTAAGATATAGACGATCAGTTGCTGCGCTGGGACTAGGGCATTCCGCTAGCGTCTTTAAGGCGGTGGAGTCTAGCTCCGCAGAACCACTGTCAAAATAAAGGGTAGTAGAATAATAAGCTTGCAGGGAATCAAATACTGGAGGCACTTGAGCCGTTAAGTATTGCGTAAAAAACAAGAATAATACAAACGAATATCTCATTGAAACGGGTTGTCTGATGTTCGCAAAAGCGGACTGGAAATTGTGCTGTTAAAATCTTAACGCTCAAATGACCAAACGTCCTATTTAGAGGGCAAAAAACTGTAATCCTAAGAGGTGTTCAGATAGCAAAATAGACTATCTTTGTGAAATGAAGCATATCCGTAATTTTTGTGTAATTGCCCATATTGACCACGGGAAGAGCACTTTGTCTGATCGGCTGCTGCAAACCACGCAGACTATTTCCGATCGTGACCTGAAAGCTCAGACTTTGGACGACATGGATTTGGAGCGGGAGCGTGGCATTACCATCAAGAGCCATGCGGTGCAGATGAACTATGCGCACTCGGATGGTGTGGAATATGTACTCAATCTGATTGATACTCCCGGACACGTTGACTTTAGCTATGAGGTATCGCGTTCCATTGCCGCTTGTGAAGGTGCGCTGTTGATCGTTGACGCTACCCAGGGCATTCAAGCGCAGACTATTTCTAACCTGTTTTTAGCCCTTGAGCATGATCTGGAAATAATCCCCATCCTGAATAAGATTGATATGCCGAGTGCCATGGTAGAAAAGGTGGCTGCTCAGGTTATTGATCTCATCGGTTGTGAAGAAGAAGAAATCGTACTGGCTAGTGGTAAAACTGGAGAAGGAGTACCAGATATACTGAATGCCATTATAGATCGTATTCCGGCTCCGGAAGGTGATCCTAAGGCACCTCTTCAAGCGCTGGTTTTCGATAGCGTATTCAATCCTTTTCGAGGAGTGATTGCGAATATCCGTATTTTGAATGGTTCTTTACGTAAAGGTGACCGCGTACGCTTTGTAGCTACGGAGGCGGAATATTCTGCGGACGAAATTGGAGTACTTAAGCTAGACTACCAACCCACGAAACGTTTGGGAACGGGTGATGTAGGTTACATCATTACTGGTATTAAACGTTCGAGTGAGATCAAAGTAGGGGATACCCTAACCTTAGTTGAGAATCCAGGTGAGGCTATTCAAGGCTTTGAAGAAGTAAAGCCGATGGTTTACGCCGGTATCTTTCCCTTGGATAATGACGATTTTGAAGACCTACGTGAAAGCTTGGAGAAGCTACAGTTGAATGATGCCAGCTTGGTGTTTGAGCCGGAATCATCTGCTGCCTTGGGCTTCGGTTTCCGTTGTGGCTTCCTGGGAATGCTACACTTGGAAATTATTCAGGAACGCCTGGCACGTGAGTTTAATCAGGATGTGATTACCACGGTTCCTAACGTAAGCTACTACTCCTACACCAAGCGTGAGCCTGATGTAAGAATGATGGTTCGGAATCCAACAGAGCTGCCAGAACCGACGGTACTAGATAAAGTAGAGGAACCTTATATCACGGCGCAGATTATTACCGATTCTGAATACATTGGTGGTATTATGAACCTTTGTATCGAGAAACGGGGGATTCTGAAAAAACAATACTATTTGTCACCAGAGCGGGTAGAACTCAGTTTTGAGTTGCCACTGGCTGAGATTGTATTTGATTTTTATGATCGACTCAAGAGCATCTCTCGTGGTTATGCGTCTTTTGACTACCAGC
This sequence comes from Bacteroidota bacterium, assembly GCA_039816955.1. Taxonomy (GTDB): domain Bacteria; phylum Bacteroidota; class Bacteroidia; order Chitinophagales; family Saprospiraceae; genus Lewinella. Next base: position 8,266 of record JBCBWU010000196.1, on the reverse strand, counting down.
CACTGGATTACCGGGAGTCTGATTTGGTGAAGCTTGATATTAAACTCAACGGCGAGAACGTAGATGCTTTATCTGCGCTAGTGCACCGCACTAAGGCGGAGTCCTTTGGTCGTAAGATTTGTAAAAAGCTTAAAGAATTGCTGCCGCGTCAGCAGTTTATGATTGCCATTCAAGCCGCTATTGGTGCCAAGATTATTGCTCGTGAGTCGCTCTCCGCTCTGCGTAAGGATGTTACGGCCAAGTGTTACGGTGGTGATATCACGCGTAAGCGTAAGCTGTTGGAAAAGCAGAAGGCGGGTAAGAAGAAGATGCGCCAGTTTGGTAAGATAGAAGTGCCGCAGAAGGCATTCCTGGATGTCTTAAAACTAGACTAGATTTAGACCTCTCTTTGCCAAGAGGAACTACTACAAATAGAAATGGGAAGCAGAGCACCAGCTCGCTTCCCATTTTCCATTTTTGGTATGTTATGCCGACAAACACCCAAGTTTAAGTTTTGCCAGCCTCTCAAAGCGCAAACCTAATCATACTCAATAGATAAAGAACTTTCGAATGCACACCACACAAAGGGGACGGGTACATCGGTTAGCACAATATCGGTAAAGTAGATTGGGGTTGCTTGGGTGTCAACTCAACTATAGTGTTTCATAGGCGAGCCAACGATAGGCAGTTTTTGGGAGTCGATGTTTTTCCTGGTTAAAAGTAGCGATCTAAGACCAACTTCGATTACGCGTTTGCGTGGCATAAGAAGCAAGCATCAAACCACCGCCCAGGAAAAAGGCAGCTGAAATAATGTAAAGAACGATCATGACTGTACGTTTTCTCAAGTAATTAATATAAAGAAGGCAAATATTCTCTTGAAACGCACATGTTCATCAGGGACACTAAAATATAAAATCAATAGACGCCAATGTCTATCTCAGAAAATGCTAATTGGAATAACTAGGGATGAGTACCGTGCTACAAGCCTATATTATGGAAACTTGTAGGTTGGGGTAGTTGCTATGAATAACAGGGATAAGTAGGATAGGAGCTAAGTTAAATAAATTTTGCAATATTGGTAATGAACCACCGAAAAAAGTGTGTTTTACCACAAGAGTTAAACTTAGTTTTACAAATATCCATTTGCCGTTAACAAGTCTACTGTTGGGTGATCAACGCCTCCTAAGACTTCTTGGGTAATGTTTATGCTCTCTGCTTCGTCCAAGAAATTAATGGTCACTAGCGTGTCGTCATCCTTGGGAATCAGGCCTATGCTAATCATTTCGCCGTGTACATCTGCCCAAATTTGGTATTGGCGATCAGCTGGCAGTTGTGGTAATTTAGTGGGGTCGAGCCAACCCTGTTCTAAATCAGGATTCCAATAAGCTATGGCGAAGGCATCAGGCGCTATGGTTGTACCGCCTACTACATAGCGTTGTGTGGTGGGAAGTTTGGTTTTGTCAATCAATGCTTGTGCATCGCGTGCTACTTTAGTGTGCTTGTCACAATAATCAACAAGGGCAGCGTATTCCGCTTCTAGCTGTGTAATATCTTGCTGCTGCTGTTGATTGTTATTAAATAACCAAAAACAACCACCAGCGAATACTAATAATAAGGTGTAAAGCCAGAATCTACCACCGCCAGCTGTTCGTGGTAAACTGGTCATGTTTGCGGGGGGGGCTTCCGTCCCCATAGCATCAGGTGCGGGAATAGTATACTGACTCGCATATTGGTGCATCGCACTGTGCAGTCCTTCCACCTCTTCCATGAGTTCGGGATGCTGCTGTAGAAAATGCTGCACCATTTGCTCTTCTTCGGGGGAGGTTAGTCCCAACACATGTTGTTCTATCAGACCAGACTTAAGGAATTCTTCTTTTGTCATACCACTCTATTCGCCGTGTTTGGGACTTTACTTGCCTAACACGTAAACACCTTGTTGGTTCAGTAATTTCGCTACTTTCTGTGGATTTCGGTTTCCTCTGGAGGTCAAAGTAAGGAGCGTTGGGGGCATTTACGTGCTGTTATTTTGTCTTTACTTGTTGTCCTTAAAACCGCTGTAGAACATGAGATTTTATTGATTGTTGTGAAGAAAACGTAAAAAGATGGCTGAAATCACGCTCTGTGAGTCCAGTATTTGTCACTGAATTTCTAGCATTTTTTCGACTAATTTAAAATTGAGAGATGGAGTTTAGAAGGCAGTTTTTATCGAAACAAATCAAATTATTGGAATTATATTCTGAATATAATTTTTTTTGATAAAAAATCAGAATAATCTGCTGTTTTAGCTTGACTCTGGTTACCATTTGACCTAATTTTGCATCAACAAATAAAACGTATCACACAAAGACTTAAATCCAGAGAAATCCATGAACATGCGTTCGATTATCATTATTTGTTTTACTCTTTTCAGCCTAAACCTATCCGCTCAAGATTACCGCCTCAAGGCTGGTGATATCCAAATTAATGCTGCTGTAGGGCTTATCCCTACCTACGCTGCTGATGCCGTTAGTACTATTGTACCTCCCCTAAGTTTAAACGCTGAGTTTTTTCTGAGCCCCAACTTTGCCCTAGGCCTTAGTGGTAGTTACTCCCAGTACCGCGGTGAATATGTAAACCTCAACGCCGGCATTACAGAGTATTATGAGACCTCTACCTACATGTTGGGACTGCGCACGGCCATCCATAGTAATGACCTCAATAATTGGCGAGTATACGGTGGCTTTATCGTTGGCGCTAACATAGCAGATGTGGATAAGGATGTGGTTCTCCTGGCTGAGGATCAAACCCTCGACGATGAACTTCCTAGCTTTTCTCGCCCACAAGATAATAGCCTACTTTTTAGTGGCTTCGTGGGCACGCGCCGTACACTAGGTGAACGCCTAAGCGTATTTGGCGAATTGGGATTCGGTATTTCACTGGCCAACCTTGGCCTTTCTTACAAGTTTTAAGTAGCATTATTGCTAACTGACTAATGATCTTGGTGCCGCTCAGAAATGTTTGCGTTTGAGCAATCCTTTCCTAAGCTGGAATAATATCTTTGGTGCAGACTTAAAAAAACGACAATTCTACCATGAACTTGCAGCATATTCCTCGGCTAAAGCATTTAGAGAGTGGGAACTTCTTCCTGATTGCTGGACCTTGTGCTATCGAAGGAGAAGACATGGCAATGGAGATTGCTGAAGCAGTTAGCAAAATTTGCGACCGCTTGAAAATTCCCTACATCTTTAAAGGATCTTACCGCAAGGCTAACCGCTCGCGGATAGATTCCTTTACTGGCATCGGTGATGAAAAGGCACTGAAGATTCTACGCAAAGTGGGTGAAACCTTTGGCCTGCCGGTCACAACCGACATTCACACTGAGCAAGAAGCAGCGATGGCTGCGGAATACGTTGACATACTACAGATCCCAGCCTTTTTATGCCGGCAAACCAGTTTACTAGTTGCGGCAGCGCAAACCGGTAAGGTGGTTAACGTCAAGAAAGGGCAGTTTCTCAGTCCGGAAGCAATGAAGTTTGCCATGGACAAGGTGGTCCAAAGTGGTAATGATAAGGTCATCTTGACCGAACGCGGTACCACCTTTGGTTATCAGGATCTAGTAATCGATTATCGGGGCCTACCCAGTATGCAGTCATTTGGTGCTACTGTCGTCCTCGATTGTACGCACTCCCTGCAACAGCCCAACCAGGCTAGCGGGGTAACCGGAGGGCGACCAGCACTCATTGGCGCAGTCGCTAAGGCAGGCATATCCGTCGGAGTGGACGGTCTCTTTATTGAGACCCACCCCGAACCAGCAAAAGCAAAGAGCGATGGTGCTAATATGCTACTGCTGGATCGACTAGCACCCTTACTTGAACAGTTGGTAGGTATTAGAGCCGCCATCAGATGATAAAGTCAATTCCGGTTTTCACAGTAGATAGTTCGGTGAAAACTTGATTCATAAGTTAAATATTGGTAAATTATTGAATATTGCAACTATTTACCAATCAGTCATTCTTTTGATCAAACTACCTCATTATGAAAGGATCCCGTATAACTTTCGCCGTTTTATTCTTCTTGGCTGGCGCGGGTCTTTTTGCCCAAACCATTGAGAAAACTTTTGTTCGCTCTTTCAATCTAATGGGAGCCCAGGAAACTGTACTGCGTGTAGATGCACCAGTGGAAGTAAAGACTTGGTCCCAATCCATAGCGCGTGTACAAATGACAGTCGGTCTTACCAGCGGTAGCGAATCTATGCTACGGTCGTTGGCTCAGGCTGGTCGTTACAATCTCAAGGGGCAACTTGAAGAAGCCCACTACACTATTTCTGTTCCTGGTTTGGAACGTGAAGTCCGTGTAAACGGCAAAGCGCTAACTGAAGACATTACTTACGTTGTATTTGTACCCGAGAATGTTCGGGTAAGCGTCGAAAATAGCACTACTGCTTCTGGTCTTTAACCCAGCATTAGCTGCCTGTTCTAGTGTGGCCATAACATTTTCCGATGCTTACACGTTAGTTTGGTGGGCCGTTTCCAATCAGCTTGGATGCGGCCCACCCTCATTTTGATAGCTTCATAACGTATTATCATGTTGGCTTCTTCCCGTCTTTTTTTCCTCCTTTGTTTTCTAGGTCTACAGATCAGTGCCACGGCACAGATACACGACCGACTGCACTGGGTTTTTCCAGTGGATTCCGTAGATCAGATCGACTTCGATCTAGTGGACCCCTACGAGGCAAATAGTTGGGACGGTAACCAGATTATGGTTACTTCTGAGGTGACAGTCTATAATGCCACCAAAGGTATTGTCCGCTTCTTTATGGAAGATGATCGGCGTTGGGACGTGATTGATACGCTTATGGGCACCACGCTACTATTGGATTCGTACCATTCCCGGCGTGCGCCGATTGTTTCGGGTGGGGATCAGTGTTACGAAGTGGTACAAGTCAAAGTCTACATTCCCAATAATTTTATCAAAGACCCCAATGGTACCAGCTGGTTCCTAAAAGAGGAAGAAGCGGAGGTGGACGACCAATAGTAAGTGGATTAAAGTCTTATTTAGCGAATCTGCTTAGCTTTTTGAACAACCTGTATATCTTTGCAGCTCACATTTTCGGATGGATACCGAACTGTCAGATGATCAAGCAAATAGAGATTAAGCTTCGCCCAGCAGATTTGGGCAATGAGGAGCTTTTGCGGCAACGCGTTTTGAAACAATTACGCTGCCGCCCTGAAGAACTCACCGAGCTACGCGTTCGCCGCCGTAGTATTGATGCTCGCGGGCGTCATCCTTTCTTCCGCTTACAAATACAAGCCTTTTTACAGGAACAGCCTGCTGCTGAGCCTGCTATTCTGGACCAATACGAGATGGTGGATGAAGCTCCACCAGTAATCATAGTAGGTGCCGGACCAGCTGGAATGTTTGCGGCCCTAGAGTTGATTGAACTAGGATTGAAACCCATCATCCTGGAAAGGGGCAAGGACGTACGCGAACGCCGCCGGGATCTAAGGGCTATCCAGCAGTTTGGTGAAGTTAATCCGCACTCTAATTATTGTTTTGGTGAAGGTGGCGCTGGTACCTATTCTGATGGTAAGCTGTATACGCGTTCGCACAAGCGAGGCAACATCGAGAAAAGTCTACGCTTGCTCGTAGAGCACGGTGCGAAAACCGATATTTTGGTTGATGCGCATCCCCATATCGGTTCCAATAAACTACCGAAGATCGTAGCCAATATCCGGGAAACGATCCTGCGCTACGGCGGGGAGGTCCGCTTTGGGCACCACGTGACCGATTTCATCATGCAGGATGGTGAGATGAAAGGAGTAGTGGTGAATGATCAGGAAGAGTTTCGCGCGAAAGCGGTGATTCTGGCAACTGGGCACTCTGCCCGTGATATGTTCCATTTGCTGCACCGGCACGATATCTATATGGAAGCTAAGCCCTTTGCTCTGGGTGTACGCATTGAACATCCTCAACCGCTCATTGATAAAATCCAGTACGGGCAGAAGAAGCGCGAGGAAAACTTGCCGGCTTCTAGTTATCGCTTGGCTGCCCAGGTGAATGGCCGTGGGGTCTTCAGTTTTTGTATGTGTCCGGGCGGACTGGTGGTCCCCGCAGCTACTGCTCCTGGTGAACTGGTAGTAAACGGAATGAGCTTGAGCCGTCGTGATTCCCCGTACGCCAATTCTGGTACCGTAGTGGCGGTAGAGATGGAGGACTTAGCCCCTTACGCCAAGCATGGTCTTTTTGCGGGTCTGGCTTTCCAACAAGCAGTGGAACAGCAATTTTTCTCCCACGGAGATGGTGGACAACAAGCACCGGCAAGCCGCTTGGTAGACTTTGTGGCTGGGCGAGTTTCCAAGGATTTGCCGGATACTTCCTATATACCCGGTATCTACGCCGCACCAGTGCATGATCTCTTGCCCGCAGCTATCTACGAACGTTTGCGCGAAGGCGTTCAGGCATTTGGCCGAAAAATGCGGGGATACTACACAGAGGAAGCTACTGTAATTGGTACTGAAAGCCGTACCAGCTCACCCGTTCGGATCCCTCGCTCTCGGGAAACGTATATGCACGAGCAGACGCGTGGCCTCTTCCCCTGTGGAGAAGGCGCGGGCTACGCTGGAGGTATTCTTTCTGCGGCTATGGATGGGCAAAATGTAGCTCGGGCCGTCCAGCGGTTTTACCAATAATTACCGCTGAAATCGTCCACGAGGCAACTCCCGGTCCGGCCTCCTCGTTTATAATCCGTTACCTTAGCTGGTAGAGTACCCCAAAAGGACCAAACTGAAACTTCATTTCAGAACCGTGAATTAGAGCCTAAGCATTGCATGAAGAACCTATTTGATCTAATTGGCCGAGTCTTTCTTTCCTTCATTTTTTTCTACGAAGCCTATGATAGCATCAAGTTTGGTAAAGAAACCAAAGCCTTGATGACGGAGTACGGTCTCACCTGGCGGCAAGATTTGTTGCTCTACGGTGCCATTTTCTGCTTAATCCTGGGTGGCGCTCTCATCTTAACGGGCTATCGTGCGAAATTTGGGGTATTCCTCTTACTGGCCTATTGGCTCCCCGTTACCTTCATTGTCCATGACTTTTGGACTTTTCCAGTATCTGAGCAACGTTTGGAGGGTATTCACTTCATGAAGAATATCGCCATCACCGGTGGTCTTTTAATGGTCTTTGCCAATGGGGTAGGGGACTTCAGCGTGAAACGCTTATTCGCTACCTCTAGGGTTCGTAACGTTTAGCCACACTCACCCACTCAAGAACATCCACCTCCCATTATTAGGAAATCCTAAAATTGCTGCAACTATGCATCTTTTGGCCGTGCTATATCGTTTTACTATGCAACGATAGCCATTCCGTAATTCCTAGTCTTTCGGTTTATGCACCAGCAGTTTTTCAATAAGCTTTATCAATTACATGCCTCTACTCCTCGCGTTCCATCCTCCGAGGCTGTGTGTACCTGGTTAGATGGATTATTGGGCTTACTTTTCCCGGAACTGGCCAAGCAACGTTTCCGCTTCCAGCGGGCCTTTGAGCACGAGTTTGCCACCGCACGACAAAAGCTGTACAATATCCTGGAAATCTTGGCCGATGACTTGGAGATGAGCCCCGATGTAGTGGAGCATAAGTTTATGGAGGCGCTGCCGGCAGTTCATCATCAGATAGAAATGGATGCCCAGGCGATCTTCGCTGGTGATCCTGCTGCGAATAGCCTAACGGAGGTCATTCGTTCTTACCCGGGCTTTTATGCTATTGCGGTATACCGCTTGGCACATGAATTTTGCCGGCTTGGTGTACCACTTATCCCGCGTATACTTTCTGAGCATGCCAATACGCTAACTGGTGTAGATATTCATCCGTCCGCTAGAATTGGTGAACGCTTCTGTATCGACCACGGTACTGGTATTGTTATTGGGGAAACTGTAGATATTGGCAATGATGTCAAAATCTATCAGGGTGTCACTTTAGGGGCCTTGAGTGTGAAGAAAAGCCTGGCCCAAACCAAGCGTCACCCCACTATTTGTGATCGAGTAGTCATCTACGCGGGCTCTACGATATTGGGAGGAGAAACAGTTATTGGAGAGGGATCAATCATTGGTGGGAATACCTGGATCACGGATAGTGTACCCGCTGGTAGTAAAATCTACTATCGGGAGGAGGCCTAGAAGCTCTTCTTACGAACTTGTAGCAAGCATACGATAACAAGCCAGATTGCTTTTTGGCTTTTGAACTGATTTAAACTTTTGTGGTGTTGATGAGCCTGAGCCTTTGTGGGTTCTGGCGAAGAGGCTTTCCGAGTGCA
>JBCBWU010000195.1:0-14158 GCA_039816955.1 Bacteroidota bacterium | reverse complement strand
TTGATTTGGTAGACCCGTACCTTACGATCAACAAGCTAATAATCAGCGGATTACCACTACTGACGATATGCACATTGTACGACCCGGCGAAACGGTAGCGTCAATAGCTTTGGAGTATGGCTACACAGCGGCCAAGTTCCGGGAGATCAATGATATAGGGCCAAACGATTTTGTAAAAATTGGTCAACGTCTCAAAACCACTGATTGTAACTGCGCGGGAAGAGGTAGTGCGGCAGTTACTCCAAGCAGCACTACACCATCCGTTCCCAACAGCTATAATAATAGTACTGGAGGACGCTTAGCACCGAACACCTTGGCGGCTCGCACACCAGTGGCTGCTAGTCAGCCAACTGTAAGGCCAACCACTGCAGGTACAGCGGTACGCCCTTCAGGAGGATTGCCAGCCAGCAATACCTACAATACACCAAGCGTGCCTGGCGCCCCACAAGGGTATGATGCGATTACACCTTCTGCTTATGATGCCATTCCTACTCGCCGAACTGTATCGAGCCTGGAAAGTAATAACCGGGCTATCGGCAACGGTACTGATTTTGGTAATCCAGTAGAAACGACAAGAGGTAGTCGGACCGCTACTAGCCCCTACCCTGCTCCGAATCAGCCAATGGATCGCAACGCGGTAGTTCGAAACCCTGATGATTACTACACACCTGCTAATCCTCAGCGCCGCACGCACGTGGTTGCTGCAGGTGAGAGTCTGTACGGAATTGCTCGTCGCTACGGGACTACTCCTGAGCGTTTGCGCCAGTTAAATAACCTCGGCCCTAGTGACCCGATTATCGAATACCAGACCTTATACATCGAATAGGTCAGCAATCTTATTCAAATAAGATATAAGCTTGTAATCCCGGACTCAGCTATAGCGCTCGGTCCGGGATTACTCATTTTATTACCTTTGCCCAGTCTAACTATTAATAATGGGAATTCTGATCATTTACGCCGTTGCGGCGATTACCTTTTCATTTTTCTGTTCTATCTGGGAAGCCGTACTGCTTAGTATGCCAGACTCGTATGTAGAGGCTCAGGCAGCGACAGGCTCTACCAATGGCTTATTACTCAAAAAGACTAAACAAGAAAAGGACCGACACATTTCTGCTATCCTTTCCCTCAATACGGTTGCCCACACTGTAGGTGCCATTCTAGTCGGTAAGCAAGCGGAAACCGTATATGGTGCTCAAGGCATTGATATTCTTGGTATCTCTTTTTCCTTTACTGGAATCGTTGCTGCTTTAATGACATTGGGCGTACTCCTGCTTTCTGAGATTATCCCCAAAACGCTAGGATCCAATAACTGGAAGGGCTTAGCAGTGTTCACTGCTAAATGCCTAAGAGTCGTCACTCTTTTAATGACACCACTAGTCTGGATGAGTGATTTCATCACCAAAAAGATGAAAGGACGTGGCCATGGTCCGGCTATTAGCCGGGAAGAGATTTCTGCTATGGCGCAAATTGGTAGCCGGGATGGCGTTTTCGAAATGGGTGAATCAGAGATCATCAATAACCTGATGCGCTTTCACCTGATTGAAACTCGCTCGATATTGACACCTCGTACTGTGGTGAAAGCGGCTGATCAGGAAATAAGTATTTCTGCTTTTCACGAGGCTAACCCAAACCTGGTCTTTAGCCGAATTCCAGTATACGAAGGCTCCATTGATAATATTACTGGATTTATCCTCAAAGACACCCTGCTAGATAGCATTATCAAACAAAAGGGAGATTTGCCCTTGAAGGAAATTGCCCGTCCGATTACGGTAGTAAAAGAGGAGCAAACCATCCAATCTGTTTTCAATCATTTCCTCAAGGAAAAAGAGCAGATTGCCCTGGTCATAGGCCAGTTTGGAGGAATGACCGGGATCATCACTTTTGAGGACGTAATAGAAACCCTACTGGGTCTGGAAATTGTCGATGAACTCGACAATACTGAAGATATGCAAGCCCTGGCCCGCCAGAAATGGGAACGTCGAGCACGTCAAATGGGCTTGCTGGATGATGAGGCTAAAGAGGAGTAGCGTTCTAATTAGAATAGGAATTAAAGTGAGAATGAAAATTTGGGTGGGGTAAGTTCTTTCCTTATTCAACGATTAAATCTGCGTAGAGGCGTTGCCGGTCCACTTTTGCGGGTAAGGGACCGAAGTGTTGGAGTTTGATTTCAGCCATAGCACGACCGGCGAGGGCGCAATTTTTCAGGTCATGCCCATCTAATACTGCACAGAGGAAACCAGACCAAAAGGCATCTCCGGCCCCGGTTGTATCCACGACATTAATTGGTCTTGTGGGTATCGCGTATTGCTCCTCCTTATTACTCACGTAGCACCCCTTTTCGCCCAGCGTAATGCAAACTGTTTTTGCTCCTAACTTGTGCAGAAAAGTAGCCGCTTCCTGAGGATTACTGATTGGACTACCATAGAGGCGTTCCCAATCCACATCGCTGAACTTTACCATAGCACCAAGGCCGCAATAGTCTGCTACAATTTGCTGAGCTTCTCCTTGCTTGGGCCAAATTTTAGCGGCATAATTGGCATCAATGCTCACCTGCCCTCCAAATTGAACTACTTTGCTCGCCGCCTCCAAGATGGCAGTGCGTGCAGGTTCTCGGCTAATGGCAAAACAAGTAGTATGGAATATCTTCAACTGCTTAAGTAGCTCATCGGGCATTTGATCGCCAGATATCTCGCAATCCGCCAGTCGGTAGGCTTCAAAATTGGAGACTTCTTTCGACTTAGTTACCAAAATCAGTGTGGTCGGAAGTGCTACTTGTCGCACTCCACTAGTATCTAAGGAGAGGCGGTCTACAAACGACTTCAAGTAATTGCCCATATCATCCTGTCCCACCGTAGCGACTAGACCCGCCGACTGCCCAAGTCGGGCCAGATTACCCGCCATATTTGCCGGACTTCCCCCTGGTAATCGCTCGAAAGTACTCACATCATCTAGAGATTCAGCATAAGTAGTGCTGATGAAATCAATCAGCAGTTCACCAACGGCCAATATTTGAGGAAATGACGATTGAGGCATTTTTTTTGTTTTGACAGTTACGTAAATAACACTTTTGTTGTTAAATTAGCCCTACGCGCAAGAAAATCTTTAATCAAGGTCTCATTATTCCTCACCTTTAGAAGTATTTCTGAGGTGATTAAATTCAGCGGTTTCTTTTCCCTCTGGTTTTCAGCGCTACATAAGGATTATGTTGGTCCCAATTACCTCCTCGCCACCATCTTTCTCCACGACTTTCCGCGCACAAGCCCGGTGAAAATAATCACTTTTACTATTATTGCAAGCTATAACTGTAAAGTGACTATGGCCAAAAAGCGAACCTTACATCCTTACGACCCGCCTCACAACTGGGTGGCAGATACCGAAACCGAAACCAGCCATCGTTATCCCGATGTATATCAGCTTTCTCAACCAGGAGCTGTGCTGAAGCATGAGCTTGTGAACTCATCTACTATTGAGATCACAACTACTTCTGAGATACGCCTACGCATCGAACTTTGGACCTCTAGCATTTGGCGAGTCCGCTATACTAAAGAGGCTTTCAGTTCACAGCCATCTTATGCGCTCCACCCAGGTCAAGAACCGAATGGAGCCACCCTGACAGTAGAAGATGATCAAAAGGTAATTGTTTTGCATAGTGAGGATGTTCTTTGCGTTATCGCTAAAGAAAACTGCCAAATCAGCTTTTACGACATTCATACAGATGAAGCTATTCTGGCAGAGGCAGAACCGTACTTGGAGCGCTCTACTATTCTTAATGGAGCCGACCATTTGCGCGTTTCCTTTGCATGTGATCAGGAGGAAGCTTTCTTCGGGCTGGGCGATAAGAGTTGGGACCTCGATCTCCGTGGACGACACTTCCAGAATTGGAACAGCGATGCCTTTGGCTACTATCGTGAAAAGGACCCATTGTACAGGACCATACCATTCTACTATGGACTCAAGAAAGGCGTAGCTTATGGTGTTTTTCTGCACAACACCTGGCGCACGCATTTTGATTTCGCCAGTGCCAAGGACAGTACCGTACGAATGTGGTCAGAAGGTGGAGAAATGGACTATTTCTTCATGCGTGGCCCTTCCTTAAACGAAGTAGCAAAGTCCTATCACTACCTTACTGGACTACCAGAATTACCACCACTCTGGACCCTCGGTTTCCACCAATGCCGCTGGAGTTACTATCCGGAAGCTCGCGTACGGAAACTGGCGGAGACTTTCCGTAAACTGTCTATTCCTTGTGATGCGATCTATTTAGACATTGATTATATGCACGGCTATCGCTGCTTTACCTGGAACAAGGACCACTTTCCAGAACTGGGCAAAATGATTACCGATATCGCAGATGACGGTTTCCAAACGGTAGTTATGATTGATCCAGGAATTAAGGTAGATGAAGACTATCACGTTTACAAAGAAGGAGTCGAACAGGATTATTTTTGCCGTAGATCAGATGGAAAACTCATGCGTGGCCCGGTTTGGCCATCAGATTGCGTTTGGCCTGACTACACCCGGGCAGACGTCCGTGAATGGTGGGGAGAACTCTACCGGGAGCTTTATGAAAAGGCAAGTGTAAGTGGCTTTTGGAACGATATGAACGAACCTGCCGTATTCAAAGTCAACAGCTTGACCTTCCCTGACCAGGTATTACACGACAATGATGGTCATCCTAGCGACCACCGCCCCGTTCACAATATATACGGTCAGCAGATGTCTCGGGGAACGTACGATGGGCTAAAATCCATCAAGCCAGAGAAACGTCCTTTTGTGCTTACCAGGGCGACCTTTTCTGGAGGCCAGCGCTTTGCGGCAGTATGGACAGGTGACAATGTGGCCAGTTGGGATCACCTGCAATTAGCTAATCGGCAATGCCAGCGCTTGAGTATTTCCGGTTTCTCAATGGTGGGTACAGATATTGGAGGCTTTGTGGATCAGCCATCACCAGAGTTGCTCATTCGTTGGATACAGTTAGGTGTGTTCCATCCCGTTTTCCGGGTGCATTCCATGGGTAATAACATCGATGGTGCCGCTGAGGCCGACGCAGAGGCAGTAAAAGCTGCCGAAGCAGAATTGCGATTGGATCAGGAACCGTGGGTATTTGGAGAGCCCTACACCAGCCAGGCACGGCAGGCTATAGAGTTCCGTTACCACCTCCTACCCTATTTGTATACCGCCGTTTACCAGCATACCATGACTGGTCTTCCTGTACTTCGTAGCCTAAGTTTTGAAGCACAGGATGATCCAAAAGCACTAACCAGAGAAAACGAATTTATGCTTGGTGAGCACCTATTGGTAAGCCCTGTAGTGAAACCTGGCGTGAAATCACATGGCACCTATCTACCGCCCGGAGATTGGGTCAACTACTACACCGGAAATCACTATATCGGTCCTCGCACCCATCGCCAGCAGGTCAATGCCAACAGTATTCCGCTTTACGTAAGAGCAGGCGCCATTATCCCTAATTATCCCGTGCAGCAGCACGTTCATGAACTAGAAATTGAAAACGTGGAACTTAGAGCATATTACGGAAAACAAGAAGTAGAAAGTCAATTCTACCGCGATGCCGGTGAAGGCTACGACTATCAGGATGGCGAATTTCAGCTACACGTATTTCGGACAAAATCGGGCGATAGTAGTTTCCGTATTGACCAATCCCTTGAAGGAGAATTGCAGGATGAATTGGCCACCTTTGAGATCAAAGTATTTGGCCTTCCTTTTGCACCACAACAACTGTTTATCGACGGTGTGCCTATCCAAATCATCGATAAAGAAGGGGACGCCTACGTAATAGTAGCTCCAGCTGACTTCGTTACAGTTGAACTTAAGGGGTAAACGTTTAATTTGAGAAAACCTGCTAGTCCAATTCAGCTTCCGCCAAAGTCGCCTTGCCCTTTTCCAGGCCGGCTTTGTAGGTTGCTAAACAGCGCTCGCGAGCCAGCTTATGGTCCACTATTGGAGCGGGATAATCCGCTGTGCCAAATTCTGGCACCCACCGGCGAATGTATTTTCGTTCTTTATCGAACTTATCCATTTGACTGGTAGGATTGAAAATTCGGAAGTAGGGTGCCGCATCGGTACCGGAACCAGCCGCCCATTGCCAGCCGCCATTGTTGGATGCCAAATCAAAGTCGAGCAACTTGTTGGCAAAGTAGGTTTCTCCCCAGCGCCAATCAATCAGTAAATGCTTGGTTAGGAAGCTTGCCGTAATCATGCGCACCCGATTGTGCATGTAACCAGTTTCGTTCAGTTCACGCATACCTGCGTCAACAATTGGATAACCCGTACGCCCTTCGCACCAAGCGGCGAATTCTGCCGGATCATTTCTCCATTCGATAAAATCGTATTCTGGACGGAAGCTATCACCAGCTACGCGGGGGAAATTGGCTAAAATCTGACTGTAGAAATCACGCCAGATGAGCTCATTCAGAAAGGTCTCGTTCAGTAAACTTGCACGGTAGGCTTTTTCTCTGATACTAATAGTGCCAAAGCGGAAATGAATTCCCAAACGGCTGGTACCTTCAACAGCAGGGAAATTGCGGGTCTTATCATAAGTGCGGATCAACCCTCTACTCACCGCAGTAGGAGGAATGGGGATTCCCGATGACTGAAAGTTCATATCCGCTAGACTGAGCATTGCCAAAGACTGCTCTACTGCGTAGAAGTTATTGAAATACTTCTCCGTAGGATAGGGCTTAAAGTAGTAGGATACCTCGCGCTCTTCACCATCAATTTTGACCATTTCAACACGTTCGGTCAGTTTGGCTTTCCAGGTTCTACTATAAGGGGTAAAGACCGTGTATACGCCGCCAGCCTTTTTTGAAATTTCCTCTACCTCAAAAATCACCTGGTCCTTGAAGGTGTGAAAAGGAATTGCCTCTTTTTGCAACATCTCAGCTATGGCACCATCACGTTTTCGCGCGTAAGGCTCGTAATCCCGGTTGGCATAAACAGCGGCAATATTGTGATCCGCCAAGATTTGGGGCCATACTTCTTCTGGCTTACCATAATAGACTAGCAGGTCACTTCCCTTCGACTGGAGCTCCGCTTTCAACTCCGAGATGACCGTATGAATGAAGTGCACACGAGCATCGCTTCTCTCTTCCAGCTCATCTAAAATATGCCGATCGAAGATAAATAGAGGAAGTACCGGATAATCGCCTTTCAGTGCCTCATACAGTGCGGCGTTATCGTAAAGGCGAAGATCACGCCGCAACCACATAATTGAAATCTGCTTAGTCATGCATCCCTAACAGCATTCCCAATAAGGGGTTGAGATTGGAGCGCAGATTTTTTCAATATTTATCCATGAAAGTATCGCTAGTCAACAATCGTTTAGATAGCACAATAAGCAACAACAACATCTACAGCTTGGGGTATGCTCGAAAAATCTTACTTTTGGCTCGCCTTCACAAGGGTTACCTTTCGAAAATACACATCTGTTTTGACTAATAATTGTCGTGCCATGAGATTGTCCAGCTACAGTTTATTGATTGCTATTTTTTTCGTCTTCCAAGCCTGCACTCCCGCTGAGGAGAAAAGTGAAACACAGCAACTAGAAGAGGCGTATTGGCAGAATCCCACCCCCGAAAATGGGCAAGCTATCGTAACACTTTACGAAGGTATGTTAGACACCCTTGATAATGATCAAGAGGAATTGGTCTTGGCGGAGAAAGCAGCTTTACAGTACTACCGCATTGGTGCCAACGAAGGCTTACAGGCCAATTTTGCCAAGATTCTTAGGGATTATCAGGCACTGCCTAATAGCTCTACGGTGGCACAAGGCATCATGGATTCTCTGCTTTACGGCATTACTGATGCGGAAACTCAGCGCCTCATCCCGCGAGTAGCACGGCAATATCTGCAACTGACTAACACCTACGCACAAGCTAGACCTGATGCACCGGAAAGCCCGGAGCTTTTATACAAATCCGGAGAGATTGCCCGTTCTATTGGAGCGTTCCAAGAGGCCTTGAATATCTATTCCAATATCGAATCTTATTTCCCGCAGTACAAGAAAGCTCCCAAGGCATTGTTTATGCAGGCCTTCACCTACGCTGAGGACCTGAATGATGAGGAGCAAGCGCGAATGTTGTACGAACGCTTTCTCGAAAAGTATCCAGAGGACGATTTCGTCAAGGATGCTAAAATCCTGCTAGAAAACCTCGGTAAGTCCGACGAAGAAATCTTCCAACAGCTACAAAATAACAGCCAATAAATGCTTAGGGCATTACTCAGTTGTAGCTGGCTGCTATTAGTAATAAACTTAGTTTGGGGTCAGGAATTTGATCCGAATCGGGATCTACCGTTAGACACAACGGTGCAGCAGGAGGTCTTACCCAATGGCTTAAAGATATTCCTACAGTATCATGATGAACCTAGAGACCGAGTAGCCTTGCGCTTGCTGGTGAAGGCGGGGTCTCTGCAAGAGGAAGAGGATCAACTAGGAGTGGCTCATTTTGTAGAGCATATGGCTTTTAATGGCACGGAGCACTTCGCCAAAAACACCTTGGTTGATTTCATCGAAAGAAGCGGCTCCAGGTTTGGTGCCGACCTGAATGCCTCCACCTCTTTTTCACAAACAATTTACAAACTCCAGGTCCGCAGCGATAGCATTTCGTTGGTAGACTCGGCACTGCAAATCATGGCGGACTGGGCCGGAGCCGTAAGTTTTGATCCCGAGGAAGTAGACAAAGAGCGCGGCATCATTCGCTCGGAATGGCGCAGCAGCCTCAGCAGTAATCAACGCTTGCAACTGCAAACCTATGAAGCTTTACTGCAGGGTTCACGCTATCTCCAGCGCTTTCCTATCGGAGATCCCATCCTAATCGACACCGTTGCTCCGGAACGCCTCGTAGCGTTCTACAAGCGTTGGTACCAGCCTGCAAATATGGCGCTGGTGGTTGTAGGACAAGTAGACATGGACTGGGTACGAGCACGGGTACATGAACTATTCACACCGCTAAAAAATCAAAGTGATTTTGAAGCGGCACAGGATTATGAGTTATCTAGCACTCCCCGTCGTAGTTATCAGGTAGCTAGTGATGAAGAGGCTCCCTTTACCCATTGTGAAATTGTCTGGCAACACGAAAAAGAGACCAGCGGCAATACCTACGAGGCGGTAAAGCATCGATACGTGCAATCCATTGCGGAGCGTATTCTGAATAAGCGCCTGGCCGCCCTCAAAGAGGATCGTTTACTTCCCTATACCTTTGGCTATTCTGGTTTCTCGGGCCTACCTGGAAATTATGAGACCTATCGCATAAATGCCATGTGCAAACCAGAGGAGATTTTTTCAGCCTTCGCTCTCCTCTTACAAGAAACCAAACGCGCCGCAATCTATGGATTCACCGAGGCTGAAGTTGAAGAAGAGAAGACCAGTATCTTAGAACGTGCACGCCAGAGTGTGAAAGAACTGGACAAGCTACCAAGTTCAAGCAGGGCCGGTAGAATTGCTAATGCCTTTCTTCGCGCCCGTCCTTTGATCGACCTGCAACAGACAGCTATTACCAGTGAGCGATGTTTAGCCGCCATTCAAGCGCAAGAGTTACAAGTAGCCATCCAAAATGGCATCCGATCTAAGATTCAGACCGCCATCCTCAGTACTAACACTTCGGAATTGAAGGGACTCCCAGATAGTCTTCAGCTTTACACTACGCTAGATAGTCTACTCGCCCTTCCGGTGGAAGCTCCGCAAAAAAAGGAAGTCAATGGGCCATTATTAGTACTCCCAACGAGCACTAGTAATTACAGTTTAGTCGAGGTGGATACCGTTCTAGATATCCGCACTTACCAACTCAGTAACGGGGTAAAGGTTTACCTTAAACCTACCAACTTTAACAACGATCAGATCCAGTTCCGAGCCTTCAGCGAAGGTGGAATTGACTTGTATACAGATGAGGATTTCCCAAGTGCTCGGCACGGTTTAGGTATCCTAAACGAGTCTGGCTTGGACACCTTTCGCGAAAGCGAGTTACTACGTATCTTAAGTGGTAAGCAAGCTAGCCTTAGCCCTTACATAAGTACCACAGAGGAGGGCCTAAGTGGTGCCAGTAACCAGGAAGACTTAGAGACAATGCTACAGTTGGCGTATCTCTACCTCACCAGGCCCCGCTTCGACTCGATTGTACTAGCTGCTTACCTAGACCGCCAGCAGCGCATATTTGAAAGAATTGACACCGATCCACGTGCCGCTTTTGGTCGCATGATGATCGACCAGAAATACGATTACCATCCGCGTCGTCCCAACCTCAATCTGGCAGAACTAGACAACATTGACCTGCAACGTGCAGAAGAAATCTACCGTGAACGCTTTGCCGACATCGGCGACTTCCAAATGATTTTTGTTGGCAATTTTGTCGCGGATAGCTTACTCCTTCTGGTTGACCGCTACCTAGGTCACTTGCCCACCTTTGGCAGCAAAGAAAGTTGGCAAGATCAAGGGCTACGACTGCATAGCCATCCCATAGACACGATCGTCCAGCTTGGGCAAACGCCGAAAGCAGAGATCAATCTGACCTGGCACAGCGACTTTAATTATGCCGATCGTAACGAACGGCTCCACCATTCTGTACTGCGGGAAGTATTGTCCATCCGCCTACGGGAGGTCCTGCGGGAAGACCTGGGCGGTGTCTACGGCGTACGAGTAACCAGTCGCTACCGAGCCATTCCCGATTCTTTACAACAATTTACCATCAGCTTTAATGCAGAACCTGCCGCGTACGAAAAATTGATTGAGGAAATTCACTCAGAAATAGACCGAATTGCAGCTGGTGACATTCCGGATGAAATTATTCCTAAAATACAAGCCAATCGGCTGAAGTCGTACGAGGAAGCCCTACGGCGAAACAGCTTCTGGCTGGGGCAAATCAAGCAGTGTCTACAAGTAGGTTTGGATTGGGAATTACTCTACCCAGGACGTTATGAGGAACGTTTAGCAACTTTAAACGAAGCCGATTTGGCAGAATTGGCCCAAAAGTATTTGCAGGATGCGGTACTATTGAAGTTCGTGCTATTACCAGAATAGCACATCAACTAGCGGACTCCTGGCGCCACGTCTTTCGCCGCAGTCGACAACACATCTATTATCCCTTTTAGCTGCCCCCACACTTCCTCATTGTCTTCCGCGTTCGTGTTGGTGAGAACAATGATTCCAACGGGATGA
The DNA here is from genome assembly GCA_039816955.1 of Bacteroidota bacterium. Classification (GTDB taxonomy): domain Bacteria; phylum Bacteroidota; class Bacteroidia; order Chitinophagales; family Saprospiraceae; genus Lewinella. Next base: position 2,991 of record JBCBWU010000195.1, on the reverse strand, counting down.
TCTGCACTAAAGCGAATTTCACAATGCACCCCTGGGTCGCTTCCTGTGTGACCAATCATTCTACTTTCACGGCCCATACCCCAGAATGCCCGCTTTTCGTCCTGATCCCCTGGCAGCATCAACTGATAGCCTGCCTCACTCAGTAAACCTGGACGCCCTTGATACCCTCCCAGTACATCCTGTAGGTAAAGACCTAAATCCGCTAGATTCGTGAGCCAGCCACCATCAGGATAGGTTGCGAGTTCATAGGGAGGAACACGATAGCCAGAAGGGAAATAAAGCTGCGCGCGCAAAGCGTCATAATCGCGGTGACCAGCAAATCCACTGTTCTTCATTCCAAGCGGTGCAAAAATTTCCTCTTGCACGTAGTTAGCAAAAGATTTTCCACTTACTTGTTCTACAAGTAGGCCTGCTACCGCCGCATTGATATTGCTGTACTGCCGTTCTGTCCCTGGTTCCTGCTTCAGGAAGTTCTTCTTCTTATACCATTTACCCTTCCGACTTAACGTTTGCCGGACAAACTCACTCAAACCTATACGCTCATGTTTTTCCAGGAAGTCCAGGTATCCCCAGTGCATCCCCTCCTTGTCAATCGTATCTACTCGCTGGTCAAGTAGATAGGTTTGGCCATACTTTTTTCCATCTAGCAGACTTGAGGTATGATTTAATAGCTGATAAACGAGGATTGGTTGATCCGGGAAATAAGGGTTAATAATGGTAAAAGGAAGGTGATCATTGATTGGCGCATCCCAGGACAACACCCCACTTTCGACCAGCTGTACAACAGCCATCCCAGTCAAGGTTTTAGTCACGGAACCCACCGGAATGCAGGAGGAAGCGGTGAAGGGTATCTCTGCATCTCGATCAGCATTCCCCAAGCTAATTTGAAACATAGGGCCATCGGCAGTTACTAAAGCAGCTGCAAGCCCAGGCAAATCAGATTGAGCATATTGGTTACGAATTTGAACCGCTAATTCAGCGGTATCGATCTGAGCATTTGCAATAGAAAGGTTACATAAGAACAAGGATAATAAGCTAAAGATGATAAGAGCGTTTTTCATTAGGCGTGAATTATGGTGTGTAAAGAACCACAATGAATAAGCTCACTGCTGTTCAATAAGAAGATGTGGATCACGCCCTTAAGCCCCTATGGTTGGTCCTTGTTTAATTGATTCAGCATTTCTTTTCCGAGATAGCGTTCCCCAGTATCCGCACTATGCAAAAGCTCTTCAGCAATACGCATCTGTTCCTCTGGTTGCTTATTTTGACTCAGCTTAGATTTAGCCTGTACATCCGTCACCAGCATTTCAAACGCTACGATACCCTTAAACATGGCCTCTTGATAAGCTGGCGATAACTCCTTCCACTGCTTTAAATATCCGGGTTCGCTTTGCTGGATTAAGTCTTCAACGATAGCTCTGGCGGTGGGGCCATCCTCTACTACCCTAGCCTGTCCATAGACATGTACCGCTTGGTAATTCCAAGTAGGGACATTCTGCTTTTTGTTGTAATGTGCTGGAGAAACGTAAGCATGGGGTTCCGAAAAAACAACCAGGCTGGTTTGTTGATCGAGAAACGTCCATTGGTCATTCGCACGCGCAAAGTGAGCCTTCAGGAAGAGCTGCTCCCCGCGGATGTCTAACACAAAAGGGAGATGTGTAGCTAGCGGCAAACCACTTCCGTTTACATTGATAATACTGGCGAAGCTAAACCGCTGCATAAAGGCTAACACCCCTTCCTGATCTTCCCAACGGTTGGTAGATGGTATATACATTTTCGTTACTGAAGCTCTACTTCAAGCCAAACGGGTTGATGATCACTAAAGCGGAACTGCTGATCGATCGTCTTCACACGCAAAGCTTTGAGATTTGGTGAAATGAGAAAAAAGTCAATGATAGTCTGAAAGCTCTTTTCTGCATCAAAAGGACTACGCAACTTCCGATTAGTAGGCGTAACGGGATCGTACACCCACTGCCACCCTTCGGGTACAAAGTCATCAGGAATATTCGTCTGGCTATAACCGTCCGATTGGCCCGGCATAAAACTATCAAATTGGAAATAAGGTGGGCATTGGTTCCAATCCGCACCTACTATCACGTAGTTGCCTTTTTCGTATTCCTCCAGAATCAACTCCTGAATAAACTCCATCTGCTGCTTTTTCAAAACACCACCCTTATCATAAGCGGACAAGTGCGCATTGATCACCACTAAATCCGGTCCAGCGGCAGTGGCGATACGGCTCAATAGCAGACAACGGTCTAATTGAAAAATCCGGGTGGGCCAGTCAAACTTGCCAGGTAGCTGGATGCGAGATTCCTCTTTGGGCTGCCACCGGGAAAGTGACACCAAACCACTTTCTACCTTTCCGTAGGCCCGCCAGGGTTCAAGAATAGGAATTGGTACACGCTTAACTCGGTAATTCGCAGCGTAGCTGGCCGTAAAATCCGGACGTTCAGCACGTAAAGTGTCCATTAGATTAACGTGGTAGGATCGTCGCGATTCAAGGTCGACTTCTTGAAACAGAAATAAATCCGCGTCCGTACTCTTTGTAAACAGGCGGCTCCCTGCTCTATTCTTAGCAACCAAATCCTCATCCGCACGAATCATCTTCCCACCGGACAAGAAGAAGCCACCACTATCGTAAAAAAAGTCAGACTCCTCTCCTAGCCCTGTGTAACCCACATTCCAGATGGCAAGTGAAATAACAGAATCAGTTACCACACTTTCAGGAGCTTCCCACACACTAACCACCTCCGTTTCCCCCTCCGGTTGCCAATCGTTGAGGGTGCCATGTAACAATACTCCGCCAACGTACAGGAGAAAAAGTAGTAGCAGGAGGCCTGTGATCTTCAATAACTTACGGAGCATAATGTGGTGGTTTGAAGTAAGAGCATGTTTGGGAATTTAACTTGGAAAAGAAATGCGTGCTTCCTGATTATCAAGGATTTGCAAACCTGGCGTCAGGCTAAAAACTTCATTTGGCCCGCCAAA
>JBCBWU010000194.1:10998-14311 GCA_039816955.1 Bacteroidota bacterium | reverse complement strand
CTTCTGGTACAACTCCATCGATGCGGCCACTTCCACCTTTGGACAATGGACACCTGCGGTGTACGAGGGCCGCTCGGTTAGTTCGGCACTTGATCTCAGTTTGTCTTTCTCACCTACCGTTGAAACCTGCTCATTGACAGTAGATGCCTATATCGAAGCACGCACGAAGGCCGAAGAAGGCGCAAAATTGTACAATGAAGGAGAGGCTGAGGCCGGTTTAGAACTTATGACGGAGGCACTGGAAGTATTTCCTAACGATGGTCAATTGCTGATTGCCCGAGGCCAGGCCTACCTGAATAATAATCAGCTCGCTGAGGCCTGTGAAGACTTGAAGAAAGCCCGTCGTATTACTCTAGTAAATTGGTTTGATAATATTCTGCCACTGATCTGTAACTAGTATAAGTCTTGCCCTCTTTTTGAGGTTCATTGTCTGGAACGTCTCATTAAGACTCACGGTACTTGGAATAAACCTGAACTTGACTATAATCAAAAGGCTATGGAGATCCAATACGAATCGCTTGATGCTTTGTTGAAGGTGCTATCGCAAAGCCAGGAAGAGACCTTGTCTTACTTTGACTTGAGTGAAGAAGATCTGGCTAAGACTTACGCTCCAGATAAATGGACAGTGCGCGAACTGCTACATCATCTCGCTGATGCGGAAACCGTCTTGTATGAGCGTATCCGGCGTGGTATTGCCAGGCCTGGGCAGGTGATCTGGGGCTTCGATCAGGATGCTTGGGCCGATAAACTGGCTTACGCCAATCGGGAATTGACGGTAGATCAAGCTATCTACGCGGCAATTAGGCGTGGCGTGATGACGCTTGCCACCACCTATTACGAATCTGCAGGTGACAATCAGTACGTGCACAATGAAACAGGGCTGCGGATTGTCCGCCAGGAATTTGATAAAGTGGCCTGGCACAACGAACACCATCTGAAGCAAATTCGGCAAGCACTAGCCTAAGTCCTATGGCTACCGCACTTCATTTCCGTCTGGCAGTGGACAGCGACATTCCTGCCATCACTCGTATTCTCAATCAGTCGATACAGGCTGGAGGACAAAATGCCTTTACTGAAACCGTAACGGAAGCCGACCGTGCTAATTGGCTGAGCCATCATCCGGCAGATCGCTGGCCGGTCTTTGTGATTGAGTCGGCAGGTACTGTAGTTGGCTGGTGCTCCTTCAGCCCCTATCGTCCAGAGCGCAAATCCTTATCTGGACTTATTGAAATCTCCTACTACCTGGATAAAGCAGCCCAGGGCCAGGGTATTGGTAGTGCTACTATTGATTTTATGCTGGAAGAAGCGCAAAGGCTAGACTACCGACATCTCTTTGCCGTTACTATGGATACCAATATTCCGAGTATCCGTTTGCTGGAAAAGAAGGGTTTTGCTCACTGGGCGCATTTGCCGGAGGTGGCTGTTTTGAATGGGAAGGTTTGTGGGCAGGTTTATTTGGGGAGAGCGGTGTCAAAAACTGAGACCGAGATTTTCTAGTATTTATTTGCAAGACGGTCGCTAAGGTTATAACTTTAAGGTGTGAGTGCTGCTTGGAATCGACCCCAAGGATTACTTTCTCGAAGATAGACTGACCTAATTCGGCCTACTTGGCGTTCGAAAAATGGTCAGCATATGCTTTTTTACCTTCAAGTAAATTATGCATATCAACCCCTGAGTCGGATTAAAACTCTGGCTGGTCAACAGGTTGCGTTTGGCACTCCTAGAGTACTACGCAAAGGGAATCAGAGAACTTTTGGATTTGTTTGGTACTTGCCGTGTCGGCAGGTAATGGTGGTGGTTTGTCTTTGATCGCCGGTTGGCGAAATAGAGGACGGGCGTCTAGGCAGCGGGTGGGTCCCCTCCCAAGGGGATTTTATACCCCTAAGCCAAAACCTCCTCTAAATTCCTCCTGGCATACCTTTTCCTCCCCACCTCCTACGATTTGCCTACCTTTGCCCCCAGATTAAATGCTCAATCATTTTCGATCATGCGACTACTACTGTTTATCGCCATTTTATGCGGGCTTACCCCCTTGGCCCTAGCGCAACGGCCAGCTACCGCGATGCAGCAAATCGGTGCGGATATTCAACTGATCCCGTTGACGGAAAACACGATTGTTCACCGCTCCTATAAAGTATTTGAGAACTTTGGTCGGGTGGGCTGTAATGGCTTGATCTATATTGCTGATTCTTCCGTAGTTGTTTTTGATACACCAGTAACGGAGAAAACAACCGCTCGCTTACTCGAATACCTCATTGACGAATCGGGCTATACCGTTGAGGCCGTCGTGATCAATCATTTTCATGAGGACTGTTTGGCTGGTATTGATAGTGTGCATGCGCGCGGTATTCTTACTTATGGCTCTCGTAAAACCGTAGCGCGCTGCAAAGTGGAGGGCTACACCCCGCCACAAAAGAAATTTGGCCGCAAGAAAACTTTAAAAATCGGCGATAAGACGGTAATGAATTACCACCCTGGGGCCGCCCATTCCAGTGATAATATTGTAAGCTATGTACCCGAAGAGCGGGTGCTTTTTGGTGGCTGCATGCTTAAGTCAAATGGTGCGGGTAAAGGCAACTTAACTGATGCTTCGGTGGAGGACTGGTCGAATTCTGCTGAAAAAGTACGTAAGCAATTTCCAGACGCCGAGCACTTGGTACCCGGACACGGCCATGCTGGTGGGCCAGAACTACTACAGTATACTATTGACCTTTTTGCCGATGATCGTAAGAAATAATACAGCTCCAAGATTTGATCTCATGCCCCACTTTACAATTTATTTAACCGTTCTACTACTTTCCCTTTCCAGCTTTTGCCTTTTCGCTCAAGGTCATCAGCCCGTCTTTCCAGACTTAGATGGACAGGATCTCTTGGAGGCAGTGCAGGAGAACTTTACTCCAGCTAGTGTACTCTCCTTCTCGAATGCTCGTGATACGCTCTTTGGGAGCGTTTATCAGGTTGGGGATAGCTTGCGTGGCGTCTATACGGACTGGCCTGTTTATATGCCGCCCGGAGCGGATCCTACACAGGCTGCATTCCAAAATGGTGCCGGCTTGAACACAGAACATTCTTGGCCTCGTGCGAATGGAGCAGAATTTGATCCTGCCCGGGCTGATATGCATCATCTGTATCCCACACGCGTAGATGTAAATGGCGACCGGGGTAATTTACCTTTCGGAGAAATATCAGATGTGCTTACTGATCGTTGGTATTATTTAGATCAAGAACAGACTAGCCCTCCCACCCAAAATCGGGCGGCCTACAGTGAGTATCGGCAGAACGTGGCTTTTGAGCCACGGGAGATGTTTAAAGG
>JBCBWU010000194.1:0-10988 GCA_039816955.1 Bacteroidota bacterium | reverse complement strand
GGCAATGTTACCTTAGGTAACATTGCCCGCGCCATGATGTACTTCTACTCTATTTATCGGGATGAAGCGAATGCGGCGGCTCCGAATTTCTTCAATCAACAGCGAGCTACGCTTTGCCAATGGCATGAGCAAGATCCCGTAGATGAATTGGAGTGGCAACGCACCTTTACAATAGCAGTGCATCAAGATGATAAGCCGAATCCCTTCGTGCTTGACTGCACTTTGGCGACTCGTGTGTATTGTCCGGAACTGGTAGGCAATACCTGTATTACCTCACTTGATGATGACTTATTGCCAAGTATACTCGCTTCCTTTTCGCCTAACCCGTCTAGGGGGACTGGCGTGTTGACTATCGAAGCACCAGAAAGAGGGCAACTTACACTAGACTATTTTGATACCAGTGGCCGTTTGCGCCAGACTGAAACCATGGAGCTGCCGGCAGGGCAATTTGAGCTGCCATTGCAGCTTCCCGCCGCTGGATTTTGGTATTGCCGGCTTACGCTCAATGGGCAGTCACAGCTGTATGTACAGCAGCTTCGGTTGATCGTTATTGACTAAATCTTTTGTAGTTAGTTCCCCTAACTCAATATGGCACAGGGTTCTTAATCTTACTATTTCCTCTTCATTCTCATTCGGAGGTGCTACTTTTTTAAGTGCAGCGATCGCATTACGAAAATCGCCTTCCTCCAAATACTCGTAGACTTTTCTCAAATAAAAAGCAGATCTAAATTTCAGGAAGAGAGTTCTCATCTTAAGTCTTCTTTTATCATTTGCGACAGAAACTCGGGTTTAAGCACAGGCCGAGGAATCAGGTTGATGGCTCAAACCTGATTCCTGATACGTCAATCCATTTAATGGATCATAATTTCTTCAACTACTACCTGTCCTGAAGATAGTGTGATGTGCAAATAATATAGTCCCGGTGGTATGTCATTCACCTCTATGGTACGTTCATTTGAGTAATCAGCTTTGCCCGTAGTTTTTTGGCCCAATGTGTTGACAATTGCGACATGCTGGATAACTTCTGGACCCTGGATTTTGATGTAAGTGTTACTGGGATTTGAATAAACACTTATTTCCACTTCGGGAGATTCGTTTAATCCGGTAGGTAATTCCTCTGGGACAATCATAATTGATCGACCAAATTCTAAATCGCTCGCTCCCGTATATAGAGTCTCTATTTCGCCTCCAGTCAACAAATTACCGCTCCGGATATATTCCTGCTCTTCGGTTCTAGTTATCCAATAGATTTTATTTGCCAACGGATCTATTGCCATGTCTTGCATAGCCACTATGTTCTCAAACACCACTCGTCTTTCACTGCCATCCAGATAGTATAATTTATTCCTAGCGGTATCTAGTTCTATGTCAGTTGCGGCTAGCCCTGATAGGTTCGTCTCTATATCCGTTTGTGAGGTGTTAGTGAAGTTTCTAAGCTGAAGATATTCAAGACCGGACCAAATAATTAATTGATCTGCCAGATCTACTTTCATTGAAAAAACATAGTCTGCGTCGTAAAATATTGCTTCGCTTGTTCCACCATTAATACTACCACGCCGAATAGATGAATTGTCCAGGTTAGACCAATATAACCAAGACTGTCCACTCAAAAAATGGGAAACGATAATTAGACAAGAGAGCGTCGTTAATAACCTCATTCGTTTTTAATAAATCTAAAGTATTGCCATGTTTTTTTCAAACTCATCTGCTGTATCTGTTTGCCATTAGTCAGTTGTTTTTAGAATCCCAGTACTTAAAATTTTGACATAGAACAATAGTGCCAAGCGGGCTACGTAAGGAATACAAAGACTCCACTATAATGCTAGCATCATACAAGACCGCCCTGTTATTTCCGCTTCTGTTTTGGTCAGCATCTCATTTGTTCGCCCAGGATCTAGAGGAGCCTCGCTTGCTACGAGTACTTACAGAGGCTGCCAATACTGTTGATGTTCGGGTGCAGTACGATGATGATGGTAGCATTGCTTATCTGTTCCAATCTTATTTGTCCTACCGGAATGGAGTCACCTACATTCATCAGGAAGAATATAAAAAGGACAAGTATTGGACGCTTTGGCAGTTTATGGAAGTGCTAAAAAAAGAACGCCGCCGGAGCAGTGTCTACAAACCGGTCCTACACGGAAAGCAGTACCAATTTAATATGGATGGTTATCCGCTCTTTATGGATGAATATGATTTGGGTACTGCCAATGCCGTATTCCAGGAATGGGAATACTATCCTGATGGTACTTTGAAATACATTGCTGAGATAAAGGATAAGCGTTACTACAACTACTTAGCCTACTACTATCCCGACGGTTCCGTGCACGACTTTGGCAACTTTCTGAACGGTACAGGCACGGTAGTGCATTTGGACGATGCAGGCAATCCTTGTTTAGAGTGCCAGCAACAGGATCGTAAGGTCAAAGGGCGGCTATTATGCGATGAAGAAAAAGAGGATTAGATTACCTTACGCCGATAATACTGACCAACTTATCGAGAAAAGCTCACATTTTTGTGCCTGACACCTTATCTTAGTTGGGTTATTATTCACCTATAAACTTCGAAATGAAATTTTTTGATCGTCTGAGTAATGGTTGGAATCTAGGTATCAAGAGCCTGGAAGTAATCGGCTCTCATCCTAAATTGCTGCTTTTTCCTGTATTGAGCGGATTAGCAATGATTGCGGTAGTTCTTTCTTTTGGAGGAGCGTTCCTGGGCCTTGCTGGATTTGACCCAGAGGCTATGGAAGCCATCTTTGGCCGTATGGAGCAAATGGGCGAAGTAGTATTCTGGGCTATCACTTTTGTGTTCTACCTGGTAACTTACTTTGTCATCGTGTTCTTTAATGTAGCCCTGGTTCACAACGTTCGGCTCATCTTTGCCGGCGAAGAACCAAGTATCCGCGAAGGGATTTCCTTTAGTGCACAGCGCGCACCACAGATTCTAGCTTGGGCTGCTGTTGCCGCCACTGTCGGACTTATCATCAAGGCAATTGAGGATAGATTGGGTAGCTTAGTCTCGGGAATAATTGGCTTTGCCTGGTCTATGGCTACTTATTTTGTAGTACCAACACTGGCTGCCGAAGACATTGGCCCGATTGAGGCGCTAAAGCGTTCGTCTGCGACGATCCGCGAGCGCTGGGGAGATGCCATCGGTGCAGGATTTAGCCTAGGACTGTTTGTTTTGGCCGGAATTGCTATCTCAATTGTAACAGGCTTTGTCTTTGGCTACTTGATTCATCCTGGAATTGGATTTTTCTTGGGCTTCTTGACGTTCCTACTTACAATGGTTGTGAACGGTGCTGCTCGTAATGTATTCCTTACCGCAGCTTACGAGCATACCCAAGGCAACACTCCTGATGCATTCGATGCGGAGACCCTAGACGGCATCTTCATGCCCAAATAATGTCGGCCTGTTTGCAATAGCTTCCACTTTGAGGAGGTAAAATGTCCCGAACCTAAAGCTTTAGGTTCGGGATACTTTTTTTATGTCGTATATTTGAAATGCTTATTTAACTGCCTGAGCCCTCATCTTTTAGCTACCCGGCCTTTCCTTTAGTGAACATCTTTCCCTTTATTTCTTTTTTCTGTAATCCTTGTGATTTCTGGTTCCTGTATTAATTGACAACTATCGTAAAATGAATATCATGTCGCGGTTATTCGTACTAGCCTGCCTTTCGCTGCTTTTTTCCGGCCTACAAAGTCAGATCTCTTCTAACATGACTTTGCTGGGGCAATATGATGATAACAGTTTGCCGCTGGCCAATGGACTGGTGTATAACGACATTTGGGGGTACGCCGCTAATGGGCGCGAGTATGCACTACTGGGTTCTTTGTACAAGATACACTTCTTAGAGGTTACTGATCCCACTAATATCGAGGAGATAGCAGCAATCGAAGCGACCCTAGGCAGCAGTAACTCTATTTGGCGCGACATGAAAACTTATAGCACTTACGCCTACTCCGTAGCTGACCAAAATGGAACGACTGAGGGCTTGATGGTTTTTGACCTCAGTAATATCAATGGCCCTGATCCTGTAAATCCTGGAGACCCAGAGCGGGTAACCTTGGTGAGGCAGGTACGCGCTGATTTTAACCGGGCGCACAACATTTTCATCGATGTACCGAATGGCATGCTCTACGTAGTAGGGGTAGATGTCAGTGGGGTAGACATGATTGTATATGATCTAAATACCGATCCGAGTGATCCAACCCTGGTGGGCGAGGTATCTTTCGACGCCGGTTACATCCACGATGTTTTTGTAGAAGATCACCGCGCATATTGTTCGCATCTGACCGATGGACTCTACATCTATGACATGTCACCCCTGACGGCACCTGGAGCTAATCCTCCCGGAGAACCAATTGAGTTAGGGTTGATTGATGGTTACCCCTATCAGGTATTCAATCACAGTAGCTGGGTAGATGGTGACTTAATTGTTTTTGCGGATGAGCGGCACGGCAGTCCACTAAAGTCTGCTGATATTAGCAATCTTAATGACATCCAAATTCAGGACTATTTTTACTCTAATCTGCTGAATGTAGATGATCCCTTTAGTCCTTCTAGTCCCCGTGGTCCAATCGCTCATAATCCGTTCCTACTGGGGAATTATTGTTTTGCCTCTTACTACCATGATGGTGTCTCGGTTTTTGATGTAAGTGATCCCACTGACGTGATTCAGGTCGCCTATTATGATACTGAACCGGACAATACCAACTATAATGGCTCCGATGGTTCCTGGGGCATTTATCCTTATTTACCATCCGGTAATATCCTAGCTTCTGATATGCTAAATGGTCTTTTTGTACTGGACTTCTTTATTTCGGTGCCAGTAGAATGGGAGACTTTTACCGCTAAGGCGGAATCTGCTGGTGTGCGCTTGGATTGGAGTACTAGCCGGCAGGAGGACAACCGTGGCTTTAGTGTACAGCGACAAACACCAGATGGTGGCTGGGAAGACATTGCCTGGGAAGCTGCTGACCCTAGCCAGCACTATCGCGTAATGGACAAATCCCCTTGGCCCGGTTGGAATGTCTACCGCATCATGCAGCAAGATTTTGATGGTACTAGAGACTACTCCGAATGGCGTTCGGTCTACTTCAAGCAAGAAGCGGAAGATTGGCGTGTAGGCCCTAATCCTATTCAAAGTGGTGGGCGTATCTACGTTCGCGGTAGCAGTCAGCCAGCCGAAAAATGGCAGTTGTTGAACGCTACCGGAGCAATTCTTTGGGAAGGCACTGCAACGGTAGATGATAATCAGGCCCAGTTCCGCTTGCCGGATATACCCGCTGGTTTGTACTGGTTGCGCACCAATGACAACAGTTTTTCTACTAGTCTGCTGATTGAATAGGAGCTTAACCATCATTTAAAGCGAGCAAATACTCAATCTTGCGGGCAATCTTTTATCTTCCCCGACAAAATGCCTATTTCGATGAGAACGCTCGTTGTATTGATACTGTGCATCAGTAGTTTATCTGCCGTTGCGCAAAAGGATTTATTACAATCCGGCCCTATGCTAGGGTATTCAGAGATGAGAGAAGTAATGCTCTGGGTGCAAACCACAGAACCCGCCACGGTACAATTTGCCTATTGGCCAGAGGGTGAAAAGACTAAAGTACAGCTAACGGACCCGTATCAGACTTCTAAAGCGGAAGTGTTTACCGCAAAGGTAGTAGCCGACGCCGTTGAGCCTGGTACTACTTACAAATACGAATTAAGGATCAATGACAAGGCGGTTAAGTTGGGTTACCCTACTGTTTTCCAGACCCAGGAATTGTGGCAGTGGCGTACCGATCCGCCTACTTTTACCATGGCTTTAGGAAGCTGTAGCTACGTAAACGAACCCGTTTATGACCGCCCGGGCAACAGCTACGGAGGTGACTATCAAATTTTCGATGCTATTCACGAGCGGCGCCCGGATGCCATGCTCTGGTTAGGAGACAATATCTATTTACGCGAGGTAGATTGGTTTTCGCGGACGGGTATTATGAAGCGCTATACGCACACTCGTTCCCTGGCAGAAATGCAGCCGCTATTAGCGAGTACCCATCATTATGCCATTTGGGATGACCATGACTATGGTCCAAATGATAGCGATCGGAGCTACATCCACAAGCATACTACCTTGGAGGCCTTTCGTCGCTTTTGGGGTAACCCCACCTACGGACTGAACGGTGACGCATCTGGTATTACCACGGCCTTTACCTGGGCCGATATGGATTTTTTCCTGCTGGATAACCGCTTCTTCCGCAAACCCAATCGTCGCAGTTCTGGTGAGTCTGTCTATTTTGGAGAAGATCAATTAGAATGGCTCATTGATGCCCTAGCGAATAGTCGCGCACCCTTTAAGTTTGTGGCTACTGGTGGCCAGATACTGAATACAGAAGCCGTCTACGAGAATTATATCAACCTGGCGCCCGAGGAGCGCGCTTACTTGTTAGGCCGTATTGCCGAAGAAGATATTAAGGGCGTTATTTTCCTTACGGGTGACCGCCACCATACCGAGCTAAGTTCTTACGTTAATAGCCGTGGGAATGTAGTGTACGACCTCACTGTTTCACCCCTCACTTCTGGTAGTGGGAGCAATCGTGATGGTGAGAACAATGAGGCGCGTAAAGAGGGCACGCTGGTGGTGCAGCGCAATTTTGGCTTGCTTACGGTAAGTGGCGCTTTCCGCGAACGCGAACTACTTATTCAGATTTTTGATACAGCAGGGGAGGAACTCTGGCAGGAGACGATTCCACAGCCGGAGTATTAGGGGCTGAATGGAAATGGGATAGTAGGATTTTTTTGGGTTTCGGCGCGAAAAAAATGTGTTAATGCGTTAACGTGTTTATACCTAAAAATTACATGTATCTACATTTATTTTGCACCCCAAAAAACCTTCCTCCCTCACCCGAAAACTGCAGCTGCTTACTGTTTTGCTTGTATCGCTGTCAAGACATTTAAATTGTGGTAGCAGCTTAATAGTTAGCACTTCCTACTTTTCTCAGTACTTTGTCGGCAATTAGAATTGTAACGGTATGAAAAAATTCCTCTTGGCTTGTTTGGCGCTTTGTCTCTATGCTTGTGGTACTGAATCACCAGCAGAATCTACTGACTCCGCAGCTGTTGAGATGGAGCCACCCATTACTGATTCTGCTGCCTGGGTAGTGGAGCAGGCAATAGCCACACACGGAGGAGCAATAGTGGATAGTAGCTTGGTCTCCTTTATTTTTCGAAACCGCAAGTATCGTGCAGAACGCCGGGGCGGGCAGTTTACCTATAGTCGTGAGTATACTGATAAAGAGGGGCAAGCCATTGCCGACCTGATGGCCAATAGTACTTTCGTGCGCCAGATCGACGGGGAAGATGTCGAACTAAGCGATAAGCAATTATCCTCCTATTCTAATTCGCTAAATTCGGTGATGTATTTTGCTTTCCTTCCCTACTTCCTGGCAGATGAAGCTGTCAACCTTAACTATGAAGGAACTGGCATGGTCAAAGGAGTACCGCATTACAAAGTCAAAGTGACCTTTGCCGAAGAAGGGGGAGGCAAAGATTTCGAAGATGAATACGCCTACTGGTTTGCCCAGGATAATTTTCAGCTTAATTACCTAGCGTACAATTTCTTGGTAAACGGTGGGGGTGCCCGCTTTCGCGAAGCGTACAATTCGCGGGTTGTGAATGGCATCTTATTCCAGGACTACATCAATTACAAGCCCAGTGAAGAACAACGGCGCGATGTACTGGCTTTTGATGGCTTATTGGAAGCTGGCAGTTTAGATACGCTATCTAGAATTGAACTAGAGGAGATAGAGGTAAAATAAGCAGTTCCTTATTTGAAATAGCTTACCCTACCACCATCCTCATCGATTGTGGAAGGCCGACCTACAGAATTTGATAACCGACCCAGACCATACCACTCCGGTGGAAATCTCGGATTGCTCCAAATACGTCTCCATTGCCATCCGTAAACTCGAACTCCAAAAAATGAGTAAGGTCACGGCTAGCACGCGCCCCAATAGTCCAGCGATTATGCGTGTAATGTAGACCTACGTTCACGGCGAATTCGAAAACGTTTTCATCAATGAAGGGGCTTTCATCGAAAGGTCCATTTGAATTACGTAAGGATTGATCTAGTAGAAAACTGACTTCCGGACCCAATTCAATACGGAACTTGCCCAATTTGTATTTGGCGAGTACGGGTAGCGAGAAGTACTGGAAATTGATGAAACTCTCTGTTGGGTTGTTGTTTTCTGACTCTTGGATTTTTTGCGTCCAAAGTAGTTCAGGTTGCAGACTGAGCCGAGCAGTCAGTGGTAAATCAAGCCAGATCCCAACTTGGGGTGTTATATGTAACTCATAGGGGCTAGGTTCCAGCCCAGAAAAGAGGTCAGTGTTGAACTCTATATCTTCCTTGATATCGCCGAAATTGGCTCCGATCTTGACTCCAAACTGTGTTTGTGCCAATACTGTAGTACTACATAAAAGGGCGAAGGTGAAAAGAGAGATAGCAGTTCTCATTTTTTTAGGTTTTAGGGTTGCAAAACCCTTTTGATTGATAGGGCTCCTATGTCTTTCCTATCTACAAAATTTGGTACCCGATCCAAATAACACCACTCTGGTGGAAGTTACGGACTGAGCCAGTTAGTTCGCCGTTTATATCAGTGAACTCAAAGTCCCGAAAGTTGGTGACATCACGACTAGCACGTGCGCCAATAATCCAGCGGTTATGCGTGTACTGAAGTTCAAAGTTGATAGCAAATTCAAACTCATTCTCGTCGATGAAAGGACTATCCGTTAACGGACTATCTACATTTCTAAAGGATTGATCCAATAGGAAACTCACTTCTGGTCCTGCTGCCACTCGAAACTTACCCAACTTGTATTTTGCTAGAACGGGTAAAGAGAAGTAGTGGAAGTTGATATAGCTATCCATGGGATTGGCTTCGTCTGGGAAGAGATGTTTTTGGGTCCAGAGTAATTCTGGCTGGATGCTGAGTCGATCGCTAAATGGAAAGGCTAGCCAAACGCCAAGCTGTGGATTGATTCGAGTTCGGTAAGCAATTTCTTCGAACCCAACCGCACCGGCTTCACTCACTTCGATGGTTTCTATGATGTCACCGAAGTTGGCTCCAGCCTTGATGCCAAACTGCGTTTGGGCGAACAAGGAGCTGACACCCAAAAAAAGACAGACGAATAAAGAGATCACGTTTTTCATGTCTGGAAGTTTTAGGAACAGTTAAAAAGGATCACCGATTGAGTTCGGGGCACTTCTTAACTATTGTGCTATGATGTAAAAGAGGATTCCGCTTTCAGAGGTATACTTGCTATCAATAATAACATTTTGTGCACTGCCAGAGAAACATTTAGTGTGTCATTTTGATGGCACTACAACCGTTAAACTTTTCTTATCATTTAAGATACCGTTAAACTTTACCATCTTCGCGGCGTATTTTTGAATACTCGAATTGATCCCGAACATAATTGATCTTCAACGCTACTTACCTATGAAGTTGCTGACTACCCTTACACTAGCACTGTTCTGCACTATTGGCTGGGGCCAAATATTGGAGCCCGTAAAATGGGAAATGACCAGCGAAGCTATTGCAGCCGACGAGTTTGATCTAACCTTTACTGCTCGCATCGAGGAGGGCTGGAGTATCTACTCCCAGCATACGGATGATGCTGGTCCGGTACCTACTGCTTTCTACTTTGATGAGAGCGACCACTACACACGTTCGGGTGAGGTAGCAGAAAAGGGCAAGAAAAAGGAAGGTCCCGATCCGCTCTTCGGCGGAGTTACGGTGATTAAGTTTCCGGAAGGACCCGTAATCTTTACCCAGCGGGTGAAAGTCACAGACTTTAGCAAGCCCATCACGGGTTTCCTGGAGTTCATGACCTGTGATGACGAGCGCTGCCTACCACCGACAGAAGTTGATTTCAGTTTTACGCTGGAAGAAGGTTCAGCTACCGAACCAGCTGCTGAAACCAATGGTGAAGAGGCCTCTGCCTCCGCTTCAGCAATGTCAGAAGAAGCGGCTGAAACTACCGCAGCTATAGCGGAAGCCGGTGATCGTTCGGGGCAGCCCTTAACTACTGCACGGGCTATTGAAGAGGATATGAGTAGCGGAGACATTCTTCAGCCCGTACGCTGGGAAGTGAAAGTGGAGCAATATGGTACTGCTGATTACGATGTAACTTTTACTGCTCAACTACAGGAAGGATGGAATCTGTATAGTCAAACTACCGAAGATAATGGCCCTATTCCCACTACCTTTTATGTAAAGCAGGGAGAGGAGGAAACAATAGTACCTTTTGAAGAAATCGGCGAGCTCAAAGAGGGTATGGACCCAGTCTTTGGGGTGATCGTCAAGAAATATGAGCACGGGCCGGTATCCTTTAAAACGACGGTGGATGGCCAGCAGCCTTTTGCGGGCCAGGTAGAGTTTATGAGCTGCGATGCCTCGAAGTGTATCCCTGGAGCTACTGATTTTGCGATTAGTTTTAATCCACTTACCATTCAATTGGGTGAGCAGCCCGTTGAGGCACCAACACCTGGGGTGACGGCCAGTGATACGGGTTATCGTCTAGATAAAAAAGTAACGGACCAAGAGCCGGTAGGCCTTTGTAATGATGAAGTGGTAGAAGCTTCCGGAAAAGGAATCTGGCACATTTTTGGCCTGGGCTTTTTGGGTGGACTTATCGCACTCTTGACGCCTTGTGTGTTCCCGATGATTCCATTGACGGTAAGTTTCTTTACCAAGAGTTCGGATGATCGTAGTAAGGGAATTCGTGATGCGGTTCTGTACGGCTTCTTTATTTTTCTGGTGTACCTGGTGCTGAGCATTCCGTTCCATTTAATGGATTCCATTGACCCTGATATCCTCAATAAGATTTCGACCAATGTGACGCTTAACGTCGTATTCTTTGTGGTCTTCATTCTCTTCGCAATAAGCTTCTTTGGTTACTTCGAACTTACCGTTCCAGAAAGTTGGACCAATAAA
>JBCBWU010000193.1:0-14355 GCA_039816955.1 Bacteroidota bacterium | reverse complement strand
AAGTCGTTTGGCGAGGCCCAAACCACTTCGTAAGCGGTATAGCAGGGTCTCTATTTTGATTTTAGAGAAAAACAAACCGTATTTAGACAAGTTAAAGGAACATTTCATGAGCAGATACACTGCATATCTCAAGGAGATTGAGGAAAGAAAAGGCCAGGGACTTCACCCCAAACCAATTGATGATGCCGCATTAGTAAGCGAAGTAATTGAGCAGATTAGGGACCTTAATAATGAGCATCGAAAAGACTCTCTTCATTTTTTTATTTACAATGTCTTGCCAGGTACCACCAGTGCCGCTGGTATCAAGGCGCTATTCCTTAAGGAAATCATACTTGGCCAAGCTACGGTAGCAGAAATCAGCTCCGAATTTGCCTTTGAGCAATTATCTCACATGAAAGGTGGCCCGTCGGTTAAGGTCTTATTGGATCTAGCTTTAGGTGATGATGAAGCCATTGCAAATGCAGCAGCTGAAGTACTAAAAACGCAAGTTTTCCTCTACGAAGCAGATACCGAAAGGCTAGCAACCGCCTACAAGAACGGCAGTCCGATTGCCAAAGACCTTATTGATAGTTACGCACGGGCGGAGTTCTTCACCAAGCTACCCGATATTCCAGAGGAGATTAAGGTGGTAACTTACGTTGCTGGCATTGGTGACATTTCTACGGATTTGCTTTCTCCTGGTAGTGATGCCCACTCTAGATCTGACCGCGAACTGCACGGCCAGTCGATGTTCGAGCATAATAAGGACAAGCAGCAAGAGCTCTTGGATCTCCAGGCAGCTCACCCGGATAAGAGGGTGATGCTTATCGCTGAAAAAGGCACCATGGGGGTTGGTTCTTCCAGAATGTCGGGTGTAAACAACGTAGCACTGTGGATTGGTAAACAAGCTAGTCCTTACGTACCATTTATCAACATTGCCCCAGTAGTTGCGGGTACTAATGGTATTTCCCCTATTTTCTTGACCACCGTAGGCGTTACAGGAGGTATTGGACTGGACCTCAAAAACTGGGTCAAGAAGTATGATGAGAATGGCAATGTAGTACTTGACGAGGACGATGAGCCAATCTTAGAGCAAGCTTATTCCGTGGATACTGGTACAGTACTCACGATCAATACGAAAACTAGAAAGCTGTACAATGGCGACCAAGAGCTGATGGATGTTTCTTCTGCCTTTACACCGCAGAAGGTTGAGTTCATGAAGGCCGGTGGTTCTTACGCTATTGTATTTGGTAAGAAGCTACAGGCTTTTGCCGCAAAAACACTGGGTATTGAAATACCTCCGGTATTTGCACCTTCAAAAGAGGTATCTCACGAAGGACAGGGACTGACCGCAGTAGAAAAGATATTTAACAAAAACGCTGTAGGTACTTCTGGTGCAACTTTACATGCCGGTTCGTATGTACGGGTCGAAGTAAACATCGTGGGTTCTCAGGATACCACGGGCCTCATGACCTCTCAGGAGCTGGAGATGATGGCAGCTACGGTTATTTCCCCGATTGTAGATGGTGGTTACCAGTCGGGTTGTCATACGGCATCGGTATGGGATTTGAAATCCCAAGAGAATATACCGAGGCTAATGAGGTTCATGAATGAGTTTGGCCTTATTACCGCTCGCCATCCACAACATAAGTACCATCCGCTCACCGATGTAATTCACAAGGTGCTCAATGACATCACTATTGATGACTGGGCTATCATCATTGGTGGTGACTCTCACACCAGAATGTCGAAAGGAGTTGCCTTCGGTGCCGACTCCGGCACAGTTGCACTTGCACTGGCAACTGGTGAGGCATCCATGCCTATCCCCGAATCCGTGAAAGTAACGTTCAAAGGGGGGATGAAAGACCACATGGACTTCCGCGATGTGGTACACGCTACCCAATCTCAGATGCTCAAAAAATTTGGTGGGGAGAACGTGTTCCAAGGACGAATCATTGAAGTTCACATTGGAACCTTGCCATCGGATCAGGCCTTCACCTTCACCGACTGGACTGCAGAAATGAAGGCCAAAGCTTCCATTTGTATTTCTCAAGATGACACCCTCATTGAATCACTAGAGATCGCTAAGGGAAGAATCCAGATCATGATTGACAAGGGGATGGACAATGATAAGCAAGTCCTCCAAGGTCTCATTGACAAAGCCAATCAACGTATCGAAGAGATTCGAACGGGTACAAAGCCTCCGCTAACACCAGATGAGAACGCTAAATACTATGCGGAATTTGTGGTGGACCTAGATATCATCGACGAACCAATGATTGCTGACCCTGATGTGCATAATGAGGATGTATCAAAGCGCTATACGCACGATACCATTCGCGAACTTTCTTATTATGGAGGCGAGAAGCATATAGATCTTGGCTTTGTTGGTTCTTGTATGGTGCACAAAGGTGACATCAAGATTGTCTCCAAAATGCTCCGGAACCTGGAGAAAGCGTACGGCAAAGTTGAATTTAGAGCCCCTCTGGTAGTAACCGCTCCGACTTACAACATCATCGACGAACTCAAAGAAGAAGGAGATTGGGAAGTACTCCAAAAGTACTCTGGATTCGAGTTCGATGACGCCGCGCCGAAGAGTGTTGCACGTACTGAGTATGATAACATCCTGTACCTCGAACGGCCAGGTTGTAACCTTTGTATGGGTAACCAGGAAAAAGCGGAAAAGGGAGATACTGTAATGGCTACCTCTACGCGCCTGTTCCAAGGACGGGTGGTGAAAGATTCAGATCGGAAGAAAGGAGAATCTTTACTGGCATCTACTCCAGTAGTGGTACTATCTGCTATTCTTGGCAGAACGCCAACCTTAGAGGAGTACAAAGTAGCTGTGAACGGAATCAAATTAACACAATTTGCTCCTCCACTAAAAAAGATGACTTCCAGCCCAATTTCTGGTCACCAGATTTCATACTAGGCATGCACAATTAATCTTTGCTTTATCAAGGCAAAGGTCGACATATTAAAATCGGACGGTCAGGGTGGTAAGAACAGCCTTGGCCGTCTGCTATTGTTACAAATACTTTATCCTCTATTTATTAGTCCCTCTACTACTATCTCGACCTCCAAGTAGTTGTTATTAATCTTCAAGGGCTAATTAGAAAGCTTCTAAATTGCTTCGGGAGAGCCCGTACTTACAGGCCTTGCGTCGAAAAAATGTACATTTATGATCCGAACACCTTTTCGGATTGTTTTAGATTTAATTACAGCTTTTTCTTCAATAAAACCATCCTACCGATGCCTTTTGATATGGACATGATAGCGGCTATGTACAAGTCGCTTCCTGCTAAGGTAGAGGCCGCCCGCACGATGCTGGCACGCCCAATGACATTGGCTGAAAAAATTCTTTACACTCACCTCCATCCTGAATCACCCCTACAGGAATACAAGCGTGGTGAAGACTACGTTTTCTTTGCCCCTGACCGCGTGGCCATGCAGGACGCGACGGCTCAAATGGCTTTGTTACAATTTATGGTGGCTGGCCGCGATAAAGTAGCGGTACCTTCTACTGTGCACTGTGATCACTTGATTCAAGCGAAGGTTGGTGCGGAGACTGATTTGGCGGTGGCTAACGATATCAACAAAGAGGTATACGACTTCTTGTCTTCTGTATCGAACAAGTATGGTATTGGTTTCTGGAAGCCTGGTGCGGGTATCATTCACCAGATCGTTTTGGAAAACTACGCCTTCCCCGGTGGTATGATGATTGGTACGGACTCACACACCCCTAATGGTGCAGGACTGGGTATGATCGCTATCGGTGTTGGTGGTGCTGACGCTGTGGACGTAATGGCCGGTATGCCTTGGGAGCTTAAAATGCCAAAACTGATTGGTGTGAAGCTAACCGGTACTTTGAGCGGCTGGACTTCCGCTAAGGACGTGATCCTGAAAGTAGCGGGTATCCTAACGGTAAAAGGTGGCACAGGTGCCATCGTTGAATACTTCGGCGACGGAGCGCAGTCTCTTTCTTGTACCGGTAAAGGAACCATCGGTAACATGGGTGCTGAGATTGGCGCCACTACTTCTACCTTCGGTTACGATGAAGCAATGGGCCGCTACTTGCGCGCAACTGACCGGGCTGAAATTGCCGACTTGTGTGACGGCATTGCCGAGCACCTGACTGGTGATGCGGAGTGCTATGCAAATCCTGAACAGTACTTTGACCAGGTTATCGAAATTGACCTGTCTACTTTGGAGCCACACATCAATGGCCCTTATACACCCGACCGTGCTTGGCCGATCTCGGAGTTCGCAGCAGCGGTAAAAGAACATGATTTCCCAGCGAAATTGGAAGTAGGCTTGATTGGTTCTTGTACCAACTCTAGCTACGAAGACCTTGACCGAGCGGCTAGTTTGGCTCGTCAGGCTAAGGCTAAGAACCTTAAAGTAAAATCTGAATTCACCATCACGCCAGGGTCTGAGCAGATTCGCTACACTGTAGAGCGCGACGGTATCTTGGATGCTTTCGAAGATATTGGCGGTGTTGTTTTGGCGAATGCTTGTGGTCCATGTATTGGTCAGTGGGCACGCCATACCGACGATCCTAGCCGTGCAAATAGCATCATCACCAGTTTCAACCGTAACTTCGCTAAGCGTAATGACGGCAACCCGGCAACTCGCTCATTTGTAGCTTCTCCAGAACTGGTAACTGCTATGGCGATCTCCGGTGAAATGACATTCAACCCACTCACCGATACGCTGACCAACGAAGCGGGTGAAGAAGTAAAACTAGACCCGCCAACCGGTGTAGAATTACCCCCCAAAGGCTTTGAAGTAGAGGATGCCGGATTCATTCCCCCAATTGAGGATGGGAGTGGTGTAAATGTGGTGGTGGCACCTGATTCAAACCGCTTACAACTCCTCACACCCTTTAAGCAGATCACTAATGATCAAGTACAGGACATGCGCATCCTGATCAAAGCGAAGGGCAAGTGTACCACCGACCACATCTCAATGGCAGGTCCTTGGTTGAAGTACCGTGGGCACCTGGAGAACATCTCCCAGAACTGCTATATCGGTGCGATCAATTACTTCAATGAGGAGGCTAACAACATCCTGAATGTAGAGACTGGCGAGTACGGTCCTGTGCCAAATACCGCTATCCACTACCGTGATAACGGTATCGGGATGGTGATCTTTGGGGAAGAAAACCTGGGTGAGGGTTCTTCTCGTGAACACGCAGCCATGGAGCCTCGCTTCTTGGGTGTACACGCGGTAATTGTGAAATCATTCGCGCGTATCCACGAGACCAACCTAAAGAAGCAAGGTATGCTGGCACTGACTTTCGTTAATCCAGCTGATTACGACAAGACTCGCCAGGACGACAAGGTTTCTATCGAAGGCTTCGATAGTATGGCCCCAGGTAAGAACCTGACGGTAGTACTTGATCATGCTGACGGTACGCAAGACCGTTTTGAGGTAGCGCACACGTACAACGGCGCTCAAATCGAGTGGGTACGCATGGGCTCTGCTCTGAATAAGATCAAGTCTGAACTAGCTGCGGGCTAATCACAGACTCTTAGGGACGCGATGAATCGCGTCGATACATCGAATATTGATAGACACCTCTTGCTGAGTCATCGGCAAGGGGTGTTTCATTTAAGGTTTGCCCATAAATTGCCGAAAGGCCAATAACCACTTCTTCCCTTTTACAAACTCGTTGTACGGCCAGGCCTCTGCTCCAAAGCTGCGAAAGAAGGGCTCTACTCCAGGCAGATGACTTCCCTCAAAATCAAAATAACGAAGTCCCTGTTCCTTTGCCCAACGAATGGCGTGCCAGAGCAAGAAAGGGACGGCTCCAGATTGACGCATAGCGGGATCGCTGCCCAGCAATAGATTGTAGGCGGTAGTCTGATCATAGTACAGCCAAAGTGCGGCGTGTGGATTACCCGCTTCATCGTACACTAACCATAACTGACAAGCCTTCTGCTGGCGGGCTGCCTGGTGTAAATCTTTTACCTGATCGATAGCTAGCTGTCGACTGACATTGCGATACAGAAAGACCTCATCTACCAACTGAAAGAGTAGCTGCCAATCATCGGAGGATTCAATGCGGAGGGATTTTTCGCCTTTGCGAATCTTGTTGCGCAGGGAAGGTTTAAGCGCCTTCCACAGTTGCGTTGTCGCCTTTTCCAGCGGCAACACGTAAGAGTAGCGAAGCCGCTGTTGCCAACCCCTCATTTGCCAGGGCATACCGTACGTGAGTTCATACGGCCACGAAATGCGATAGTAATCTGCCTCGGGCAAAGCCTCATCCAAAGCCGTAAGTACCCGGTGTAGATACGCTAGTTTTTGTTGCTCGGTCTGCTCTTGCTTAGGGTAGCGTATCCAAGGTCCCAAACGTGGAGATAAGGGTGGAGAGGTAAGGAAGCGTAAGCCCCAGCGTCGTCGCAATTGAAACGGTAAGAGGCCTTGCAAATTCCCTTCAGCATCGTCGACACGAATGTAATCCCAACCGGCACTACCGCTCACCGCATCCAGATACCAGGTCGGATACGGAAATTGCTGGGGCCAGGAATCAGGATAGGTATTCATCTGAGTCAAAGTACGTAATTTTGGGTCAGATAATTCATGCATGGCTTCTACCCCTTTTTTTTCTATCATCATACCCACCTACAATCGGGACAAGTTTCTGCCGTTTGCTATTCAAGATGTGCTATCGCAAACTTTTGCTGATTGGGAGCTCATTGTAGTAGACGATGGCTCCACTGATGATACCAAGGCGGTGGTTGAAAATTTCCAAACTGATTCTCGAATAAGGTACCACTGGCAACCCAATCAAGAACTCAACGCGGCTCGTAATGCTGGCATTTTCCTAGCACGGGGACAATATCTGTTGTTTCTAGATGACGATGATAGCTTCCAGGCGGATCACCTACAGGTACTACACACTTATTTGGTAACAGAAGCAGCCTCCACACTCCTTGTCAGGACGGGGATGTGGGTAAAACAGGGCAAGCAGCGGCAGGCCAGTAGTTTTCTAGATTTGCAGCAATACCATCCGGTGCAACAACTCTGGTTGCGCCCCACTAACTTACTCTCCTTTGCCTTCCATCGCAGCATATTTGAGCAGCACCACTTCGCGGAGGATTTAGTGCTGGGTGATGATTTTCATTTTCTCATCAAAGTGCTCCTGGATTTTCCATTGGTTCAGTTAGAAGAGTTTACTGTTACTTATTTTCAACATCCCCAAAATAGAACGCGGCAGTACTTTTCACCCGAAAAAGCTGCAAGTAAATTTGCAGCCTTAGAAGCCTTAGAAATTGAGTGTAGCGAACGACTAGAAGAACACATTCCCAACGCTTGGATCAAAAAATGGAAGGGAGAACAGCATCTTCATTTTGCTCGCACGGCTTTTCGTGCACGGGCCGTCTCCTGGGGTTGGCGCTACTTTCGGCAGGCCCTACCCTATTTTCCACAACTGAGACTGTACGAAATCTTCAAGACGTTTGGGATGGGCCTATTGGCTTTTTTTTCGGGTAGAGGAACCCCTTGAGTTGCTGCCATTGGACAGTCGGCACCAATTTCTTCAAAGCGTTCTTGCTTTGCGCAAATTTTTTCACCCCCAACAGATTGACGCCTTGGGCATCCCAGCTTGGCAAGCCCAATTCAGCATTCGGTTCCACCCTGAATCCGGCAGGAAGGTATTGCTCAAAAAGTGTTCCCGCCAAGTGTGGATCATGCACAGCTAGCATACGCAGATAGCGGTATAAGGCCAACTGAAAGAAGAGCTGGTATTCTGACCAATAAGTCGGACGTTTTTCCTGCAGGTAGCGGTTTATCTTATTACGCAAATAGAGATGTTGTTTCAGAATGCCCGCCGGAGCCATCTGGCTCAATTTCCCACTAGGGCGATCCCGAACGGTGCAGCTTGGAATGTGATCTAGTACGTAGCTGGCATCCGTTTGCAGCATCCGAAAAGCCAAATCAACGTCTTGCGTGAAGGGTAAATTGGCATCCCAGCCTCGCACTTGCGTTAGCAGTTTATGCGTATAAAGATTGGCACTCGTTTGTCCCACGTACATACCATGTGCTAGGCCTTGCCAGGGATCTTCCCAAGGAATCAAAGCCAGCTCAGTTCCGTCTAAGTGCCGGTACAGCGGCGAGCCAATCACCCACAGCGCTTCCTGTTCCTGAGCCAGCGCTAGCTGTTGTTCTATCTTTTCAGAATGCAGGATATCATCTGCGTCCAAAAACTGATACCAATCAGCAGTACTAGCTTGCCAGCCCGTATTGCGCGCAGCAGACGCATTCTGCCGTTCTTCCCTTAACCAACGAAAGCGCTGGGGATAACGGTCTTGGTAGGTTGCCAAAACCGTAGTCGTCCCATCCGTTGAGTTATTATCCACAGCAATTATTTCAGCTACCGGATAGGTTTGTTGTAGAGCTGATTCAATAGCATCACCTACGTAACCCTCAACATTAAAACAGGGAATGACCACCACTACTCGCATAAATCCAAAAATAGCGGATTTCACTTTAACGTAAGATGTGCTAAATTCACCGCATGCCCAGTCAGCGTCCTCATATCCTGGCCATTTGCTCCTGGTTTCCCAATCGGGTGCAGCCTACCAATGGTAATTTCGTAGAGCGACATCTGCGACTATTGGAGGAGGATATCACCTTAGGTATCCTGCAAGTGGAATATGATCCAGCCTTACCCAACGGGGAATCTTTGACCACACAAAGCGCAGACGCAAGCTTTGATGTGACCACCATTTACTTTGGTAGCACCGCCAGCAGGTCAGGGAGACTCTGGCAACGGCTGCGTTGGTTTCAGTCAGGTATCAAGGATTACATCCAACAAAATGGAACACCTGATTTAATACATGTACACGTAGCCATGCCAGCGGTACTAGTGGCGTACTGGATACAGTTGCGCTTAGGTATCCCGTACGTACTATCCTGCCATTCCTCGGGTTTTCTCCCCATTAGTTCACGGCAGTATCCCTGGTGGCAACGGTGGCTTCTGACTCGTGCGGCAAATAGTGCTAAGATGGTCTGCCCGGTCTCTCAAGCTTTGGCGAAAGCCTGGCAACAAAACGGCTTACGGGCATCCATTCAAGTGATACCTAATGTAGTGGATACGGAGGTATTCTATCCAGCAAACGATCCCATCCCAACTCCACCACTGCGCCTTCTGCACATTTCCAACTTTGCTCCGGAAGCCAAAAATGTGTACGGTATACTGCGAGTAGCTGCCCGCCTCAAGCAGACTGGCTTCCCTTTTACTTTGACTATTGCAGGTGATGGAGACTTAAGAACAGTAGAAGACTACGCCCAACAACTTGGACTGGACGATAGGCATCTCCAATTGCAAGGTGTACTGAGTGGGGAGCAGGTAGCTACCTACATGCGGAGCCATCATTGCTTTATCCTCTTTAGTAATTATGAGACGCAAGGAATCACCGCTATGGAAGCTGTTTGCTGCGGTTTATCCGTCATTGCCACCCGGGTGGGAGGATTACCAGAAATTATTGATCAGGCAGAGAAAGGCACTCTAATTGAAGCAGGCGATGAGGATGCACTCTTTACCGCTATTCAAAACTTCGATTCAACTCGCAAAGGAGATATTATCCGAGGCTTACTCCCCTACTCCACTGAGCAAGTCCGGCAGAAGTTATTAGGCGTCTACCAAAGGGTTTTGTCGGCGGCGGAATGAGCGGCGAAGCCAAATCACTAGCACTAGGGTATTACTCAACATTCCTAAATAATAATCTGGGCGAGTAGTCCAATAACTAAGCAAATATTGAAAGGGGCTAGAGAACAAAGCCTCTGGCATCAGCGGTGCAGATATGGTGAAGTAGATCAACCAAAGGAAAATCGGTATAGAGATGGCCCCCAGCAACTTAGGCTTCAACCAATTTCCGATGCTAGTAGCCGTCGGAGTCTCTTGCTCACTCGGCAGGAAAGCCAGAAAAATCAAGCCGTGGATCCAGAAAGTGATCCCTAGCATAGCCCCAATGGCAAGATGAAAAAACAGTGCCAAAGGGATATACCAATGCAGCCAGGCCCGGCGCCAGATGGCCAACAAAAAACCACACTCAAAGACAACTGTGAGGATATCCAGGCTTTTCCAAAACAAGAAGTACTCCTGCAATGGAAGATAACGCACCAAGTAGGCATTGAAGAATACATCACCACGAGCCCAGAAGGACGTGCAGTATGCGTACACTGCTACCAAGTCCAGGTTCAACCACCCACCAAAAACCTTCACCACCCCCGCAGTCCAGTAAGCGAACCCGAGAATAATTGCCAGCTCAAGCAGTGAATTACTATTGCGTTGGGGAGTAGATTCTTCTCCTGCCGCATCAAGACTGTAGCAATTTCCCCAGCCGGTATTCCGCAATAGGAAAGGTACGAGTACAGCAATAATGGTGTGGTCAATTTTGCCAAAAGAGAAGGTCAATGCCTGAGTGATTAGCAAGAGCACAGTGGTCATAACAGATGCCCAATAAGTTCGCCAGCCCATCAGTAAAGCAGTCAATGCGCCGAAAGTAGCAAAGCTCAGAAAATGCAGCAATAAGGGATCAGGAGGCGTGGATAGCAGCAAGCTCAAAAACGGCTTGGGTATAAAGACAAAATCAGGATTTGCAGGCAACCAAGCAAGATAAGGCACGCCCAATAGGTACAACCAGAATAGAGCGTAAACGATACGAAATATCGCTAAGCTATCATCAGTAGCTCTGTACTGTCGGAGCAAAGTGCTTCGAAATTGCCGGGCCCTAGTCAGATAATCCATTGCTGAATTGGATTTCTCGAACCACAACTCTGTTTCGAACGAGTTCGGCATTAACATGCCCAGTTTCCCATCTACTGGTCCATTGTTCTATCCGCAAAACAGTAGTGGTATCCGCTTGCAGTTGTTGCTCCAACAATTGCTGCCACGCTTGTACTTCCAGTGGGGAAAGGTGAAGCAGGCGTTCGGCAGTAAAAGGGTGATAGTTCGGTGGTACAAAGGGCAGGAGTTCGCTGATGTCTAGTGTATCCACAACGCCCCCTTTGTCCAGCAAGAAGGTGTAGGTTGTTGCTGCTGGTAATTCCTCCACGGGATAGGCCTGGGCAAAACTGGGTAGGATGATACAAGGATAAGGTTCTCCGTATTTCTTGGCCAGGTAGAACTGACTCACCAAAAAGAGGAGTAAGATCACTTTTCGCAGCCACCATTTTCCTGTATCGCTCATGATCTAGGTTTCTTCCTTATTAACTGGCGGTACAGCTGCCGCAAAGCCGTTGCCCCTCGATTCAAATCAGCAACTTCCCGCCCCCAGCTGATAGTTTGCGTTTGCTGTTGTTGCCATTGTTCACCGAATGCAGCTGCCATTTGCTCAATTACGGCTTGGAGGCCAGATACATCGCCTTCTGCTACTAGTTGTCCAGAAACGCCGTCTTTCACTAGCGCGGGGATATCACAGTGCCGGGTACTAATAACTGGTAAACCCAGGCATTGAGCGTAAAAGAGAATGGTGGGGGCGCCCCCTTCACAATCGCGCTGCTCCGAATAGCGAGACGGGTGGATGAAGGCATCATGCCGCTGCATCAACTCCTGGAACTCATTTAAGGGCACAAAGGCTTGTATCTTGATCCACTCTGCGGCCCCTGCTTTTTGAATAGCACGCTGGCAGGCTTCAGCATAGCCCACATCCCGTGCTCGGCCCACCAAGGTGAGCCTGAGTTTCGGCACTCGCCCCTTCGCAGCAAGCGCGGCAGAAATAGTATCTAGTTGTCCTTTTTTTGGCGTAAAATCGGCTACTTGTAGTAGGCGAAGCTGTCCTTGCTGTTTAATTTTTGGTGCCGGAGTAGGCCATTTTTCCAGGTCTATTCCTAAGGGTACCACAAACAGTTTAGTAAGTGGACAATCGTATTGCTCGGCAAGGATCTTTTTCCCGTGTTCCCCCTCGCAGATGATACCGGCGGCCAGCTCAAAAAGTTGACGATAGGCGGACCGTAAGCGCGGCTTTTGGAACGGTGCTTTTTCGTAGTCGTAACCGTAAAAAGAAACAACAAAGGGAACGGCAGCGGACGCTAGCCAGTCCAGATGCTCACACGCGTGCGGCCCAAAATGGACGTGAATGAGGTCGATCTGATTTTTCTGTACATAGGTCATCCACTCCCGAGCCTCAGTAGGCTTAAACAGTTGCTGAGTCGCTAACCATAAATGCCGGTAGTAACGCCCTAAGCGATTACCCGAAATTGCTTTTAAAGCTAAGCGATAAGCACCACGCTGGGCTTCTACCAATTCAAATTCTGGACTGAGGAATTCGCTATCCAAAATAGCGCGAGTACCGATATGATGCTGCACCTCTTGCTGTGTCTGCTGTAGCAGCAAGTACAACCACACTTGTGAGGGTGGTAAGTAATGTTCGATGAGGTGTAGTACGCGCATGATGCTTAGTAATACCCTCTTTGGTGCCGCAAAAGTGTTAGACTCATAGCATTATCGTTGACTCAAATTCTTATTGGTTCTTTGGGATTTTTGACTTTGTTTTATTCCCCATCCCACTGATCACCGTTTCGCGGAATTCATTCCGCTCGCAATTCCCGCTGAGGAAAGAATCCCGCGGAACCAATGATTACCAATTTTCACAGTAAAGTATCAATCATCCACCTACGCTTTACCGGACAACTGTTTCCGAACAATGTTAAGGAAATTTGTCACCTCTTGTGGAAATAGAAAATACTGAATGGCAAAATAACTTCCCACACCGAGCCCTGTACCCCAAAACAAGCGCTGCCAGTAGTTCGCCGAATGGCTAGCCAAATACTGATCCAAACCAAAGACCAATCCTCCCATTATCAACGCTACCAGCAAGGAACGTGCGGGGCGCTGCAACAGCTTGAAAGGATCAATCTCCAGTAAGCGAGCCGTGTAATAAAACTCGGGAATCATAATGAGGATAGAAGACAGTGCATAGGCTATCGCAATACCGATTAGGCCATACGATAAGCCTAGCCACAGGGCCAAGAGTACAAAGCCCTTAGTTACTAGCCCCAACTTGAGCTGTAGGCGCGTAGCACCCGTAGCTAAGAATACACTACCGTTTAGAGTGGCTAAGGATTGTAAAGCCCCTAGGACACTAAAAACCCCAATTAGTGGAACCATCTCCACCCATTGCTCCCCCAAAACAGCGATTACCAGTGGCTCTCGCAAAACTCCGCAACCAATCATAGCTGGAAAGCTGATGAAAGCTACTGTTCGAATCACCTGACTGTAGATAAGCACCCGGTCTTCCGATCTTTCCAGACGAGATAGTGCAGGAAACAAAACGGAAGAGAATACGCCGCTTACCTGCCTTACCGGTAATAACAGTAGGGCATAGGATCGATTATACAAGCCCAAGGCTTTATCTCCTAGGAACTTTCCAATGAGGAAATCGTCAAAATTTCGAACCACATAACTGAGGCTGGAATCACCAAGTGTCGGTAGGCTAAAACTGAATAATTTTTGTACAATAGCAGTAGAAAACCCTAGCCGAAGTCGCTGATACAATACATCCAGAACCAAGAGAAGTTTAAGACTACTGAGTAGGATCATTCGCACCACCAAGGCCCAGACTCCACCTCCTTGCCAGGCGATAATTACAGCCACGACTCCACTTAATAAGACCGCAGTAGTATCGATCCAAAAGAGCCGGCGAAAGTTAAAATTGCGTATCAGGTAGTAGTAGGGAATAAAGTAAATACCTGAAAGAAGGAACTCCACTGTTAGCCAACACAACACCTGTACTACTACCGCATCAGCGTCCATCCAGTTGACCCAATGCGGAGCTAAAAGTAGGATCATTCCAGCCAGTAAAACAGCCGTGAGAACGGCTACGATAAAAGCGGTACTGAATACAGAGCGATCGGCCTTAGGTTCGTAGATAAACGCATTGCCCAGCCCTAGCCCTTTAAAAATCCCCAGGAAGCCCAATAAGATCATCGCCACCGCTAGGTCGCCAAAATCAGCGGGAAGTAGTAATCGCGCTAGCACAATGCCAAAAGCCAGGTTCAATACCTGCCCCACAACTTGCCGCAGAAAACTCCAACGGAAGCCGGCCTTCGCACTTGATTTCAGTTCGTCAACTTGCACCTGAGGATGACTTATTGGACCGAAGGTAGTAAGCCTTTAGCTTTTGCTGTCCAATTTGCCGTAGCAAGGCAAGGCGCTTATTTGGAAATGAACGCAGCAAACGCAACAGCAAACGCTCCCATAAAGAGAATTGAAATGGTAAGAGACCACAACTAAATTTGACGTAGTCCATTGTTTGGAAACCGCTCTCAGTAGTATCCTTCTCTTGTATTCGTAATGGTGGTTCCAGCCCCAGGCGTTCCCCTTTTCCCAACTGTATGAATGCATGCCCCGCGCGAATTTTTGCGCTG
>JBCBWU010000192.1:0-14441 GCA_039816955.1 Bacteroidota bacterium | reverse complement strand
TTCTTTTCTGATCATGCTCGCTTCTCCAGAAATCGAGATGGAACTTAGCGTGTAAGTATGATCCGCTCGTTCTTCGTGGGAAAATTGAGTGGTGTAGGGCTGCTTGACAACTTGAGTAGTGTCCAGCCCTAAGTCCTGGATGTAGTTTGTGTTGATGATATAAGCTCCGTAGCCACTGCCGGTATCAAATTCTGCTAAGACCTCCAGCGAATCATTGAGCTGGATCGGTATGAAGATGTCTAATGGTACATTGGTATGCTGATGAATGGATAAGGGGAGGGTGATCTTTGGGCTATCTACCTCTACACTGCTGCCAGGCGCAGGAAATTTCAGTTTTTGATTAACAAAGTCGATCGTAAAGGGCTTGTCTTCGAAGAATTTTAAGGACAGTAAACCATCAATGCCATAGTCATCTAATGGAGGATAGATGCCGACTATAGGATCCACTTGCTTGATTTCTCCAATTGCCAAATATGGTATCTGGAATGCCGTACTATCCAAACGGTCTCCATCGTGCCGGAAGCCGGAAAAGTAACCTGCCTTTTGAGCCTGGGTTTTGATACGGCTAAACATCTTACCGGACAGCACATTAGCGCCTGCGCCAGTGTCAAGGATAAAGTTTCCAGTAATACTGTCTGCTACTTGTACCTGTACCACAATATGACCTTCTTCTGTTATGAAAATTGGGTACTCTTGGGTGCTGGCAAACAGCGGGAATAAGAGGAGAAAAAAGATACGCTTCATTGAATTGGTATTGAGTGATTTCATTTGGCCCCAATATTTCAATAAGTCAGTCAATTGGCAGCGCAGATTTACAGCGAATCAGTCCTAGAATAGTTTTTGGGACAATTTCATAGCCTAATACACCAGTAAGAATATGGGCGTTACTTCTGGATCATTCCACTTATGGGTAATTTTGAGATCATCATCCTACTAAACTGTGAATCCTCCTGCTTTTGACTGGTCTCTTTTGCTTGCTGGTATCCAATTTATTTTAGGCTTGCAGCTCATTGTTGTAGCGGTACTCCTCTTCTTTTACCGATCAAAACGAACGGCTATTCCGCTAGCGGTTCTCTGCTTGATACACGGATTATGGTTCTTCAAACGTGTATTTGCCGGGTATTGGGACGAAAGCCTTTTACTATTCCTGTTAATTGGGCCAGGGAAGCCGATTTTTGCCGGTGCGCTGCTCCTATTTTACTATAAGCTTTACAGCGAGCGTTTACAAACAGATGCTGTTACGGAGATTACGCTCTTTAAAAGATTGTTCCTACCGGAAAATGTCCTTGTGAATCAGCTTGCACTTAGCAACAAGGACGTGATGAACCGCTTGATCCAACAGCATTTTGGCGAGGATAAGATATTTAAGAACCCACAATTAACGCTAGAAACCTGTGCACAAACCATGCACGTGAGCAAGCGAGAACTGGTAGCATATTTCGGCCTGGGAGAAAAGGGGGCGTTCAAAGATTTTATCAATCAATGGCGAGTTGACGAGTTCAAAGCTATGGTCAATACCGAGGGGGGACGTCATTATGATTTAGTGGGCCTGGCTAAGGAATGTGGATTTAGTTCTAAATCTACCTTTTTCAGAGTCTTTAAGAAGTTCGAAGGAATGACGCCTAACCAGTACAAACGGCAACTCCAGCAGTAGTGGGAGAGAAATTCTAAGAATCACTGAGCAAGTCTACCAACTCCGACATCCGCCCCAACTCCAAGTATTCATAACCCGCCGTCTGGTGCGCGCTCACCTTCTCCATTTCCCAGGTGGTGTGGTAGGGGATGTGAATCGCTTTACCGCCAGCTTGCAACACAGGAAGGACATCAGATTTGAGGCTGTTTCCGGCCATTAAAAACTGATCAGCAGGGATGTTATGGCGTTTGAGGAGATCGCTATAAGTCTGCTCGTTCTTTTCGCTTACTACTTCGACAATGTTAAAATGATTGGCGATACCAGAGCGGGCTAGCTTGTTCTCCTGGTCGAATAAGTCGCCTTTGGTGATGCAGAGTAGGGTGTAATACTCCGCGAGTGTTTTGACGCTATCCTCTACTGTTTCTAGCAGATGTACGGGATGATCCAGCATTTCCTTGCCCAGATCAATGATTTGCTGGATTTGGCTGCCGCTCACCTGCCCAGCGCTGAGCTCAATCACAGTCTCTATCATGGAGAGCACAAAGCCTTTGATACCGTAGCCGAACAAGCGTAAGTTCTTTTTCTCGTATTCGTAGAGTTTCTCATCCAGTTCTTTCGGATCAGAAATGAAGTCATCAGCGATATCACGACAGGCGTCTTGTGTTTTGACGAAAATGGGTTCATTCATCCATAGTGTATCGTCGGCATCTAGGGCAAGATAGCGGATGTTGGAGAAGTCGTACATGAGAGTAGGAGTAAATTGTGAACTAGGTTTACACTAGTGTTAGGTCTTCCCTAACTGGAAACTCAAAATGCTAATATCGAAACTAAATTGTGGGAGGAGTGCTGAGTAGGTAGAGATACATTTTATTCTTTCTACCCTTTACCTTCTTCCCGCTACAAGGTGAGGTGCCGTATAGTGCGACTTGGATCACCTCGTTCAAACCTCACCTTATACCAAACGACCATCTTCCATGATCAAACGTCGATCACTAAGTCCGGCCAATTCTTCGTTGTGGGTCACAATGACGAAGGACTGCTGAAAGTCTTTTCTCAACTGGAAGATCAGTTCATGGAGTTCTTCTGAGGTCCCCGAATCCAGGTTTCCGGTAGGCTCGTCGGCAAAGACGATGGAAGGCTGGTTCATTAGCGCTCGGGCTACCGCTACTCGCTGCTGCTCACCACCAGATAGCTGGTTGGGCTTGTGCGTGAGGCGGTCTTTTAGCCCCAGGTATTCTAGTAGTTCCGTACCGCGTTTTGTAGCGGCGTCCATACTGGATTGGTGGATGTAGGCAGGAATGCACACATTCTCCAAAGCTGTGAATTCTGGAAGTAGATGGTGAAACTGAAAAATGAAGCCAATTTCCTTATTCCGAAATGCCGCCAACTTCTTGCTAGGCAGGTCAAATACCGACTGCCCCTTAATGATCAGCGAACCACTATCTGGGCTATCAAGGGTGCCTAAGATGTGCAAGAGTGTACTTTTACCCGCCCCAGAGCGACCAACAATGCTGACCACCTCTCCTTCTCCAATGTTGAGGTCTACTCCTCTGAGTACCTGTAGTGTTCCGTAGGATTTGTGGATATCCTTTGCTTCAATCACGAGCTTTGTCTGTTTAGTACGCGAGCCCAAAAGTAGGGATAAATGGCAGCAAAGCTGCCGGTAGAGGGTAAAAAGTAGAAGGTAGAAGGAATCACACGTCCTTCTACCTTCTACCCACTACTTTCTACCAGCTATCTACCAGAAGTACGCTACTACAAACGCAGTAATAACCAATAGTATTACCGAAAGGTAGCGGTAGTTTTGGTACCAGGGCAGACCGGCCAATTCGCGGGTCTCTTCCTCGATCAGTTTCGGTGTCCAGATCATACCCTCTAGCTTATCCGCAGTTGGAGCAGTAGTGACCAGACTAATGCCAACATGAGCGATAAGGCAAACGAAGAACAGCACCGTGGTGCGCAACAGGAAGTGCATTTGGAAGAACCAGTGGTCGATTTCCATAATTGTACCACCAAAGAACCAAATTAAGGCAGTGACCAAGCCAAATAGTAGGCTATAGAAACTACCATCACTGGTGGCACCTTTCCAGAATAGACCGAGGATAAAGGCGGAAACTACCGGCGGAGCGATATAACCTAATACATCCTGCAAGTAGCGGAATAAATCGCCGTACTGCCCAATGAACGGTGCCCAGGCAGAAGCCAAGATCACTAGCACCAGGGTAGAAATTTGACCTGAACGTACCAGCTGCTGACTCGTCATATTGGGCCGCAATTTATTCACAAAGTCCATGGTAATCAAAGTCGAGGCAGAGTTGAAGGTAGCAGAGATACTACTCATCATTGCGGCAAGCAAACCTGCGACCACCAAGCCCAGTAGCCCCGTAGGTAACAACTCAAACAACAAGGATGGATAAGTATAGTCCGTACAATTCGCCAGGTCTTTACAAGGGCCACTAGTGGTCATGTACGCAATGTCAGCGTCTTTGAAAATCAAGTAAGCCAAAGTACCAGGAATAACCATGATCAAGATCACTGGGAGCTTTAGCAGGCCCGCAAAGAGGGCACCCCACCGTCCGTGATTTAGGCTCTTGGAACTTAGTACGCGTTGCACCATGAACTGGTTATTGGCCCAGAAGTAAAAACCGAGCAAGGGAACACCCGTGATGAGGCCCCACCAGGGTACAATTGGACTATCATATTGTCGCCACCAGTCGCCTTCGTTATCGCGGACAATACTCAGGGCTTGATCCGCATTTTTGTCGATGACACCGGCCGCGTTTAGTTCGTTCAATTGGGTTACCATGCCACTCCAGCCACCTACTGCTTTCAAACCGAAGTAGGTGAGAATAATAGATCCAAAGATGAGTACCACAGCTTGTATCACTTCTGTTTTTACGACCGAGTTCAGGCCACCGGGTATCGTATAAGCTGCCGCGGAGGCCGCTAGGATAATGATCACTACCCAAGGTGGTAGGGTGGGGAAGATGAGTCCCAGTACTATAGTACCTACATAGAGACTAGCCGCAGTATCGATTAATACGTTTCCTACTACCGTAATGAAGGAGAAGTAGTAGCGAGAACGCTCGTCATACCTGCGTTCCATGAATTCTGGCATCGTATACACGCCAGTCTTGAGATAAAACGGTAGGAAGAATATGGCAAAGAAGACCAGTACCAGTACGGCGTACCACTCGTAATTGTACACCGTCATATCCAAAACGTAAGCCGAACCGGCTAAGCCAATCAGCGTAGAACTGGAAATGTTGGCGGCAAATAGCGAAATACCGACCACGGGCCAGGTTAAACTCCGTCCGCCCAGGAAATATTCCTCGGAGGAGGCGCGCTTTGATTGCGAAATACCGTAGACGATGATGCCTATGAAATAAACAGCAATGACTAAAAAGTCAGTGATTGTTAGTGAAGTATTCATAGTACTGGCTGTAAAAGTTTGGTTAACAGTTTTGCTTTGATCGTGGCAAACGCCAGCCTTGGCATTTCAGCCCAGGTTTATGCGTGTGCACCTTACTATAATTTGGTTTTAATAGCTTGGTTTGGGAGTCTGCTAGATAGGGTTCAGGACTAGCTAAAAAAAAGAGCGAATACCCAAATTGGATATCGCTCTCAAAAGAAATCACCCGACTGTTATAAAGTTTTATTTCTTGTGGTCATTCGTTTTTTTGCTTGCTCTAGTGAGCGGCAAAATAGGGAATTCTGTATTTCTACCCCAATTTGGGGGATTATTTTTAATAAACGCTATTTGACCACCTAATATTTCACGCGTTTATCCCGAATTAACGCCACGCCTTGTACTGATTAATTAGCCCATTAGTAGAACTATCATGACTTCCGATAGGTTCGTCTCCAGGTAGTTCTGGTAAAATAGAATGGGCCAATTGCTTACCTAATTCTACGCCCCATTGATCAAAGCTGAAGATGTTCCAGATATGGCCTTGTACAAATATTTTGTGCTCGTACATGGCAGTAATTAGTCCGAGTGTATAGGGCGTGAGTTGTGAAAGTAGGATAGAGTTGGTCGGTCGGTTGCCGGTAAATACTTTGTAGGGTAGTAATTTTTCAATGCCTTCGGTAGCCATTCCCTTGGCGGTTAGTTCCTGGCGTACAGTGGCCTCGTTCTTACCCTTCATCAGAGCTTCCGTTTGGGCAAAGAAGTTGGAAAGTAGCAAGGTATGGTGTTCCCCAATTGGGTTATGACTTTTCGCGGAAGCGATAAAATCACAAGGGATCAACTTCGTGCCTTGGTGTATGAGCTGGTAAAATGCGTGCTGGCCGTTGGTGCCTGGCTCACCCCAGATCACTGGCCCCGTCTGATAGTCAACTGGATCTCCATTGCGATCTACGTACTTGCCGTTGCTTTCCATATTGCCTTGCTGGAAATACGCGGGAAAGCGGTGCAGGTATTGATCGTAGGGGAGAATAGCTTCGGTTTCGGCTCCGAAGAAGTTATTGTACCAAATGCCAATGAGGGCCAAAATGACCGGAATATTATCCGCTAGGGGAGTGGTACGGAAATGCTCGTCCATTGCGTGGTATCCACCCAGCAATTCCTCAAAACGATCATAACCAAGGGTACAGGCAATCGACAAACCAATGGCGGAGGTCAAAGAATAACGGCCACCCACCCAGTCCCAAAATTCGAACATATTGGCGGTGTCAATCCCAAATTCAGCTACCCCCTTGGCATTGGTCGAAACGGCAACGAAGTGTTGGGGAATGTCCGACTCATTAGCACCCTGCTCCAAAAACCAGCTACGCGCGCTGTGGGCATTGGCCATGGTCTCTTGCGTGGTGAAAGACTTGGAGGCAATGATAAATAAAGTACGCCCTGGATCAACCCGTTTGAGCGTTTCTGCCATGTGCGTTCCGTCTACATTTGAGACAAAGTGCACATTGCGGCCTTCCTGCCAGTAGGGGCGAAGTGCTTCGGTGACCATCACTGGACCAAGGTCTGAACCTCCGATACCAATATTAACAACATCGGTAATGGTCTTACCCGAATATCCTTTCCACTCACCACTAATGATACGGCCAGAGAAGTCTTTTATCTGTTCGAGTACCCGGTTGACTGCGGGCATCACATCCTCGCCGTCCACCTCGATAGAGTGGTTAGACTGGTTCCGTAAAGCCACGTGAAGTACCGCTCGGTTCTCAGTTTGGTTGATTTTTGCGCCACCCAGCATTTGCTCGGTACCAGCAGTTAATTGGCATTCTTCTGCTAATTGCACCAGCAATTTGAGGGTCTCCTCTGTAATGATATTTTTACTGAAATCCACCAGCATTTCCTGCCCTAACTGGCGAGAAAAGATCTGAAAACGTTCGGACTCAGCCGCAAATAGATCAAGCATTTGCTGATCTTTCATTTTACTAAAATGATCCTGTAATGCTTGCCAGGCTTGGGTTTGAGTGGGATTTACAGATGCTAACATGAGGAGTGTGTTTGATTTTGACGCCGGCGCAAGATTAGGGTATTTTTAGCGACCAGACAAGCTGGATACCCACTGGAAAGAGAAAATTAAGATTGGTTTTACGTTTTACGCTAGTTAAAAGTGGGAAGAGGGAGATCGGAGGTGGGAGATCGGAATTCGGAGGGAAAAGGTCAGCTTACTGGGTATTGTAGTTTATTAGAGCTTGTAATTCCTTACCCCCCACTCCATTAATTTCCGATCTCCCACCTCCAAGCTTTATTTCTAAAGGCTGCGCTGGGTCAAGTAGCGTTTGGCGAAGCGTTGGATGAATCCTTCCCGAGCCCGCCCGATAAGCGTGGTATCTTTGCTCAAGACTTCCACTGCGGGGCGTTCTATGCCATTCCATTCTTGTGTACCCCAGCAGTTAGGACAATCAAACTGTACGGCTTCTGGGCTTTGATTAGTTGTTGTCGTGTTGGGCAAGCTTGCCAAAATTTGCGCTAATGTTTTCATGATTGAGGAATTTGGTTCGGATTTCAATTAATGTGAGTTAAATCAATGTTAGGCTCTTTGCATTTTGATAAAGGGAATGAGTCAGGGAGAAAAAAGTGGGGATGATGTGGTTAGTATCATCCCCAAACTGTTACGGTCATGCGTTGATCAAAACTTGTTTCGGGTGGTTCTATCTATTTCACAAAACCACACCGAAATAAGATCTTACATGCGGTCTTTTACAGTGATCGTATAGTGGGGGGTTGGGTTAAGGGGGCAACTGTATTGGTACTCACCAGCTTGTAGCTCCAC
Organism: Bacteroidota bacterium; assembly: GCA_039816955.1. Taxonomy (GTDB): domain Bacteria; phylum Bacteroidota; class Bacteroidia; order Chitinophagales; family Saprospiraceae; genus Lewinella. The sequence goes on along the minus strand of JBCBWU010000192.1, from coordinate 6,578 downwards.
TACGCCAGTACGGGCAGTTTCACCTTCGCCTACGAGCTTTGACAGTCCGCTGTTTTCTACCTGCTTTTTAGCAGCATTAGCTGGGGTTAGGTAGAAACCCAGGGCTTTGTCTACATTCAGGTTAGTAACTTCGAAAATGTACTTACCAGGAGCGAGATCCAAGGTGGTAGTTTCGTATTCACCAGGTACCTGGTTCAATTGCACTACGGTTACATTTTCAATGATGTTTCCACTGGTTTGGGCATTAGAGGCTAGGGGACTGAGGACTACTAAGGCCGCAGCCAGAAACTGAAAAAACGTTTTCATGTTGGTTTTTAATTGGTAATTAAAAAGTGATGATTAATTGGCCTTTTGATTGTAAGGCCTTGTGTAAAGTTGGTTCGTTCGTTTTATCTGAGGAGGTAGAAGGCACTCAAGTGAAGGAGGGGGGGATTCTTCTACTTTCTACCTTCTACTCTCTATGGTATTTTAAGCGGTGATCGCTAAGCCCTGGAGTTTGTTTTCCAGTACCTGTTGGCTTTGGTAGCCAACCATGCTATCCACTACTTCTTTATTTTGCAGCAAGAACAAAGCTGGAATACTGCGCACGCCGAAAGCTCCGGCGATGTCAGGATGCTCGTCTACGTTGATCTTCAGGACTTCAAGTGAATCGGTATACTTGTCAGACAATTCTTCCACTACTGGGAGTTGCATCTGGCAAGGTCCACACCAATCGGCGTAAAAGTCGATTAAGACGGGTTTGTCTTGTTCCAGAATCGTTTTGAACTCGGCTGCTGATTTTACTGTCTTAGCCATGATATGTTTTTTGTAAGTGATTAATTCCTTTGTACATCACAAAGATGCAGGCCAAAACAGCGGAAAGGAATGGACAGCTTTCCCGGTGGATAGGACAATTTTCCCGCTGACGGTATTTTTTCCTAGATCTGCTTGGATTTTGTTCCTTTGCATTGGTCTATTCAAACACCAATTTTATGAGTAACGTAAAAATTGAAGACTCCTGGAAAGCGGCTTTGACCGCAGAATTTCAACAACCCTATTTCCAGACCGTAGCGCAATTTCTACGCAAAGCAAAAGGGGAGGGGAAGCAGATCTACCCTCCGGGCTCTTTAATTTTCAATGCTTTTAATACCACACCCTTACCCAAGGTTAAAGTAGTTGTCCTGGGGCAGGACCCGTACCACAATCCTGGTCAGGCCATGGGGTTGAGTTTTAGCGTGCCCAAAGGCGTAACTATTCCGCCGAGCCTCCGGAACATATACAAGGAGTTAGTAACGGATGTAGGTTTCACCGCTCCCAATCATGGTGATTTGACTCCCTGGGCGGAGCAGGGCGTATTTTTGCTCAATGCGATGCTAACGGTGGAAAGAAACAAACCCTCCAGTCACCGAGATATTGGCTGGCAGAACTTTACCGATGCGGTAATTCGTACCCTCTCCCGGGAGCGTGAGCACCTGGTTTTTATGTTGTGGGGGGCTTTCGCCCAAAAGAAGAGCGTGCTCATTGATGGTGACCGGCATCTTATTTTATCCTCTCCCCACCCGAGCCCGTTCTCTGCCAATCGCGGTTTTTTTGGTAATCAGCACTTCAGTAAGGCCAATAAATACTTGGAGGAACACGGATTGGGGGCGATTGACTGGAGTTTGGTATAAACGAAACCTAAGAAGTTCGTAATTTTGGGAGTCTGATTTTATCCCAAAAACATAATCCCGTGATTCGTCGCAACATCCACTTTCTGTTTTGCTTCTTATTGTTTACTACCGGCTTATCCGCTCAAAAAAGTCTTGGTGGTTTACCATTAGGTATTTCTGACCCATCGCTGCTCTTACCCGCTCCAAACTTGCGGCTCGCTGGGCCTGATATCACGGCTTTGCAAGCAGCAGAACAAGCGGCTCCAACCAATCGCTTTGCGGCCTCTCAGCCCGCAGACATCGATATCAACAGTCATGGCAACTGGACCATCCTCGAAGATGGTCGCCAAATTTGGCAGTTGCGTATTAGGGTGCCTGAAGCTAGAGGTTTACTACTCTTTTACGAAGATTTCAATCTGCCGGAAGGCGCTCAGTTGTTTGTTTACCAACCCGAGAGTGGTCAGGTCCTAGGCGCCTATACCCGGGAAAGCCAAGGCCGTTCGGATCGTTTCATGACCGGAATCTTGCGGGGAGAGGTGGCAATTATTGAATACCAGGCACCAGCCGATGATTTCACGGTGCCTTTCCATCTTTGGCGAATTGATGTGGTATATAAAGACGAAGCATATGAGTCGTTTAATGCGCGCAATTTTGGCTTCGGTACTTCTAACGCTTGTCACGACAATGTAGCATGTCCCGAAGCAGCTGACTGGCAAGCGGAGCGCAATGCGGTAGCACGGATCATTGTGGTAGTAGAGGAGGGGACCGGCTATTGTTCGGGTACGTTAATGAATAATACCGCCGAGGATGGTCGTCTGCTGTTTCTCTCAGCTTTTCATTGCATGGATGGCTTTACGCCAGAATACGATATGTGGCGTTTTGATTTTTACTACGCATCCGATGATTGCACCAACCCCGTTACCGAACCCAGTTTTCAATCGATCCTGGGTTGTGATTCTTTAGCCGGAAGGCAAGCCATGGATTTTCTCCTACTCGATCTCTATCCGGAAGATGCAGCAGATATGGAACTGCACTTTATGGGTTGGGACCGGAGTGGCACTCCTCCAACTACTTCAGCTATTGTACATCACCCCCGAGGAGATATCCAAAAGTTTGCCACCTCGACTAATGCCGCCACAATTTTTGGTAATTCCATTAACTGGAATAACGGTGTCACTACACCACCGAATCACCACTATCGACTACTTTACACGGATGGGACTTTGGAAGTAGGTTCCTCCGGCTCCGCTATGCTGGATGGTAACCACCGGGTTGTAGCTCAGTTGCATGGAGATGCTGGCAGCACCGCCTGCGACAATGCCACCGCTTACTTTGGCCGCCTTTCCTTGGCCTGGGATGGTCCGGACGCTGGAGCTCGCCTCAAGGATTGGTTAGATCCACTCGGTACGGATACTATGATGTTGGATGCCCTTGGTCAATTACGGTCACCAATGGTGGCTACGGATGATGATGAGCCAGTAGCGGGTGTGGCCGTAAGTTTCTACGCGGATGACGTCTTTGTGGCCACAACGGTGACCGGAGCGGATGGGCGCGTCCCTATTCCCGCCGAGATGCCGTCCGCCAGCGAAGTACGCATGGATTTCGCCAAGGACAACCCCTTCAATAATGGTGTAAGTATCTCTGACCTGATCAGCATGCAAAAGCAGGTTTTGGGAACGGAATTGATGGAGCCTTACAAGATACTGGCTTGTGATGTTAACAATAGCAACTCCTTGACTACGCTGGATATGATCCGCATTCGTAAGTTGATTCTCACCATTACACCCGATTTTGGTGATGATGGTGTTCCATCCTGGCAGTTCTTTAGTGGCGCTACTACTCTTGGAGATCCTACCCAGCCTTGGCCCGCAGAATCGCGGGACAATAGCTTCACCTTTACATTGATTCCGGGCTTTCGCTTACCAGACTTCATCGGTGTGAAATCCGGCGATGCGAACGGGAATGCGAGTGTTGACTAGAAGGATTCAGGCTTAGCGGTCCTAGATTTTGTTACCACAATTTATTGGCGTGTCGCTAGGCGGCAACCTCTGCCAGAATACGCTCTATGAAGGCTACCCCTTTTACCATTTGATCGATGCTAACAAACTCATTGGCTCGGTGTGCCTGTGCAATATCGCCGGGTCCACATATCACGCTTTGGAAGCCGCCGTTGGAGAATTGCCCGGCTTCTGCTGCGTAGGCAACAGTTTGTAATTCCTGTACGCCGCTCAGTTGTTGAATGAGTGGCACGATATCCAATTGCTCCGGTGTGTCCAATGCTGGAACTAAAGGGTGGTAGAGTTCGGTCTCAATTTTCGTCCCCGCGAACTTTTTCTGTAGCTCAGGTAGAATTTCCTCGCAGTGTTGAACAAAGGCAAGGTGAATGTCTTCAATGCTGTCCATGGGAATATTGCGAACATCCCAAAGGAAAGTACACTCATCCGCTATCACATTGTGGGCAATGCCCCCCTTAAACATGCCAGAATGCAAGGAAGTGTGATTGGGAGTAAAGCGATTATCTACGTGCCCTTTGGCAACTAACTGGTTCATGTAGTCTTCCAGCCAGATTACCAGGCGAGAACACTCGTGGATGGCACTGACCTCATCACGGATGCGCGAACTGTGCCCCGCTGAGCCATGCACAGTGGTCTTATACACGCAAATACCTTTTTGACCTACTACAGGCTGTAGCATCGAAGGCTCACCAATGATAGCATACTTCGGGGTTTCGTCATAATAGTCCTTAATGGCTTCGATGAGTTCTGGCGCAGCTACGCACCCTACTTCCTCATCATAAGAAAAGGCTAGGTACAGTGGACGATCCAGCTTCGCCTCTACCATTTTGGGAACTACGGCCAGTGCACAAGCGAGGTAAGCCTTCATGTCACAGCTACCGCGTCCGTACAGTTTGCCATCTTTTTCGGTCAAGTTAAAAGGATCGGTATGCCAATCTTGCCCCTCAGTAGGAACAACATCCATATGTCCGGAAAGAATAATGCCACCATCTACAGCCGGGCCAATGCGAGCGTGCAAAGAAGCCTTACTTCCATCTTCATTCGGCACCAATTGGTAGGCCACCCCATATTGGTCCAAATAGTCCGTAATCCATTGCAGGATAGACAAATTACTGAAACCGCCAAGGACGGGAAAGGAAACGAGTTTTGCGAGAATCTGTTGAGCGTTGAGCATAGTTTACTAGTGAATTTAGTTGGGTTAGTTCGGCTTCCTGCGTCAGCCTTAGTTAGTGAATTTAGTTGAATTGTTTTGACCCCCTGCGTCGGCCATAATTGGTTGGGTTAGTCGTATTGGTTGAATTAGTAGGATTGGTTGTGTGAGCATTAAAATTCTCCTTCTCATTCTAATTCTAACTCTAATTCTCATTACTGGTACCCCAACCATACCGCAAGCAACAAAAACACCCAAGCCGCCACAAGGATCATTCCAGTCAAGGGCAAAATAAACCTTAACCAGCGATCAAAGGGAACACGACAGAGTCCTAACATGGCAATAAGTCCGCCAAGTGCCGGATTGAATAAGTTAGTTACCCCGTCTCCAATCTGGAACGCCAGAATCGTCGTTTGGCGGGTGAGGCCCAATACTTCACCCAGTGGAATCATAATCGGCAAGGTAGCCAGTGCCTGACCACTACCAGACGGAATGAACAGGTTAATGATGCTTTGGCAAACCGTCATGCCCCATGCGGAGACCGTAGTCGGGAGATTAGAAAGCAGAAGTGAGAACTGATAGGAGATGGTATCATTAATCTGCCCCATTTCCAAGACTACTTTGATGGTGGCAGCATAACCCACCATAAATGCGCCAGGAGCCACCGCTCCAACAGCTTTTAAAGTAGCTTCGCCAAATTCTTTGCCACCCATTCTACTTACTACCCCTGCACCAATGGCGATCATGACGAAAATGGCGGAAATTTCGGTGAAAAACCAATGGTGTTCAAAAATACCGAAAAGCATAACACCAATACCGATCAGGAATACTGCGGCCACCAGAAAGTTATTACCCGTCATCCGGTATTTATCTAACGACTGGGATAGTTCCAATCCACTAGTGTCTAAGTCCTTACCCAGGCTCGCCTCAGGATCGGTAGCTATGCGGCGGAAGTAGCGAACGTTGTACCAGGCGGTAAGCGTAAGGGCAAGAAAGCACAGCGCTACCCGTAAACCCGCCCCCGAAAAGAGGGGGAGTTCGGCAATTTTATGCCCCATACCCACTGTGTAAGGATTAACCGGTGATAGACCAAACCCAACCGTAATTGCTCCCACCGATAAACCAGCGGCGAGGACTAAATCTCCTCCCAGGGCCAGGGAGACCACTGCGGCGATAGGTACCATTGCAATGTTATTCTCATATCCAATTACAACTCCCAGTAAACCAAATATATACGTTAAAATAAATACCAAAAAATAACGTCTCTTTAGCCCTAGTTTCTTAATGATTGTACCCACGGCATTTTCAATAGCTCCTGTTTTATCCAGGATACCAAACATGATACCACTTGCGAGGACTACAAACATAATGGAGGCTGGGGTAGAAGCGGTAAAGCCTTGCATAAAAGCCTTGAACAAGTCAAAGAAGCCAACGGGAGTAGATTCCACCAGATGATAAGAACCGGGCACCACCTTGGTGCGGCCTTCAAAGGCAATACGCTCGTATATGCCAGCAGGCAGTAGGTGGGTGAGCACCGCGGCTAGCACCAGAATGCCGAACAGCATTACAACGGGGTGGGGGATGTAGTCGTACCATTTCTTACTCATGGAATACTCAATTTTTCGATAGTTGGTTTTGCAATGCAGCTACCAGGCCGGGACCGTCTGATATTCCCACTTCCAATCCCAGTACTGGAGCTGCCAACTGGAATAGAAAGGCGGGTGGTCGACCGTCTTCTCGCCAGCTGCGCAATGCATCAGCACCTGCGCTTTTTGACATCTTCTC
>JBCBWU010000191.1:0-14472 GCA_039816955.1 Bacteroidota bacterium | reverse complement strand
CGGGGCAGGATGTGTACTGTGAGGATATTTATGTGGGGGTAGTATATACGAATACGCCACTGCGCCAGGAAGCTAAAATCCGCACCTTTCCTATTCCTGTAGGTACCGGTCCGCTTACCTTTGAGGTGGAGCTACCGGAGGGAAGTTTAGCCTCCGATTTATCTCTTCGGCTGTATAATGCACAAGGTCAGCAGATAGTAGAGCAAGTGCTTAATCCCACTGGCCCAGTCTGGCGAATACAAATTGATATGGCTAGATGGCCACGCGGAGTTTATTTGTATGAATTGGTTGGGACTGTTGGGGTAATTGCTAGTGGACGGGTGGTGAAATAGTGTTGGCTATTAGTTTTCTTGTAACATGAAACGTTTCAATCTCTCATTATTTCTACTTCTTAACCTCTTGCCCCTTTCGCTACTGGCCCAGAACTACGACTATAACTGGATTACCGGCTATGGTTCAAACACGGGCAATCCAGATTTTGGCTTATCCATTCTACGATTTCAAGACTTCGGGAAAGTGGACACATTTAGTAAGAAAGACAGTTCCTTTGATATGGACTTCTTCAACGTTTCTATATCCAATATTGATGGAGAGTTGCAATTTTATAGCAATGGAGTAGGAGTAAATAATTATCTACACCAGCTTATGGAAAATGGTGACGGGATGAGTGGATTTCCGGGTTCAACAGGAGAGGATGGGGGATATGCAATGGTGCAGGGAGGGGTTGTTGTCCCATGGCCAGGATTGAGTAATGAATACATCCTTCTACAAAACAAAGGTGGATTCTTTCCAGATCATGATGACCATAGATGGAAAGTAACCGAGTTGTTGTATTCCAGAATAGATATGAATGCTAGTTTAGGTGAAGGTGAAATATTAAATAAGCGACTTTCTTTGCTTCAGGATACGGTTAATTGGGGGAAGTCTACACTTGTTCGGCATGCAAACGGTCGAGATTGGTGGTATTTAGAGAATAAGCTTAATGACAACGTCTTTTACAGGATGCTTATATCACCTACTGGTCCTCAGGTAATTGGTGAGCAAACTATAGGTATACCAATTTATCAGGGTACAGGCCAAGCTGTTTTTTCTCCTGATGGCACTAAATATGCCATATTGAATACTGTTAGTGATGATGTTGGAGGTGTACTAAATATCTATCATTTTGATCGATGCTCAGGTTTATTGAGTAGTCAAGTACATATCCCTGTAGATAATGATAGCGGTTCTGGTGGCATCGCTTTTTCACCTGATAGTCACTATTTGTATTTATCTGCGAATTGGTACATTTATCAATTTGACCTTGGGGCAAGCGACATAGCACAAAGTAAAGATACCGTTGCTATCTATGACTTAAATGTGGATTGGTTACCAACAACTTTTTTTGCTCCTCAACTTGCTCCTGATGGTCGTATCTATGTTATTTGTCCGAACAGTGTACCCGTCATGCACCGGATTGAATACCCTGATGAACCCGGCGAGGCCTGCTTGGTCAAACAGCACAGCGTTCGCTTACCAACCCTTAATTCTTTTTCCATCCCCAATAATCCGAATTATCGCCTCGGGCCAATTGACGGTAGCCCGTGTGATACGCTGGGGATTAATAATATCCCAAGAGCAAATTTCAGAGCAGATCAGGATAGCTCAGACTATCTCGAATTTTATTTCCAAGATCTCAGTTACTATGAGCCCGAGGAATGGTTCTGGACTTTTGGCGATGGCTTTACAAGCGAGAGTGTATCACCCACCCACATTTACGAAGGGGATGGTGTCTATGAAGTTTGTTTGACCGTGAGTAACTCAAACGGTAGTCACACGGCTTGCGATACGCTATTCCTTGGGGTGGTTGACGCTACAGAACAAGGAGAACTAGATGTTGAGTTACAAGTCTTTCCCAATCCATTTCAACGAGACTTCTCCTTGGTGATGAACGACTATTTTCCGAAAAATGCCCAACTGATGGTGTTTGATGGTTTGGGGCGCAAAATTTATCAGCAAAGGATTCACCAGGGATGGAATACGGTAGATGGAAATTCTTGGTTACCTGGTGTTTATTTTTACGAACTGTGGGATGAGGGACAGTTGCGTAGCCAGGGGAAGGTGGTGAAACAATAGGCCAAATGAAAAACTTATTCTTTTGCGAGATAAAATACTCACTCATTTCTTGTGTTTGGCTCGTTTTATTACCAGTGGCCAAGAGTCAGCAACTCTTCCAGCGCCCCTATCATGACTATGTATGGATTTTTGGGGATTACGAGTATAGTCAAAGGCTAGATTTTAATTCAATTTCGCCCAGCTTTAATTTGATCGATAGGGTAATTGAATTTGCCGCAGCCAATACCAGCATTTGTAGTTCGCAAGGGGAGTTGATTTTATACTCCAATGGCTTTCGAGTCTTAAATGGACAGCAGCAGTATTTGACGAACGGCTATCGGATAAACCAGCAATACGATTATACCGAAGAATATGTCAATGAGGGTTTTCGGATTACGCAGGGGTTATTGAGCTTACCCAGTTTGGAGGATACAAGTTCCTATTATCTATTCTATACAGAGCCCATAAATATTGTTCGGTCGGACGGAGCAACAACGGTTACTGCAAATAAGGTTTACATGGCTGAAGCCTCCTTCTCACAAACTGATCAAGGAGTAGTAGTTGAGGAGGACTTCGTTCTCATTAATGATACTCTAGGTTTTGGGAAAATGACTGCTTGTCGGCATGGGAATGGGCGTGACTGGTGGTTCTTAGTCCCTAATCAAGATAATAAACTATACAATCGATTGCTTATCACTCCTACTGGTATAGAGAATCTGGGTACTATTGCTGCTGGAGATAGTCTATATCGAGGTGTTGGACAAGCTGCGTTTTCCCCTGATGGCAAGAAATATTTAGACTACAGTGCTGAATTTGCTCCTTATGAAACACACCTTGCGGTTTATGATTTTGATCGGTGCACGGGAGAGCTCACTAATCCAGTAATACACACACATGAGGTCGAGGCTATAGTCAATGGCCTTGCCATTTCAGAGAATAGTCGTTTTGTATATCATACTGCCTGGTCCAATCTTTACCAATACGATTTACAAGCTGACGATATCCCAGGATCCCGCACTTTAATTGATACTTGGGACGGATATTACAATTTAACCAACCCAGATTTCGCTCCATCTACCTTCGGTCTTGCCCAACTGGCCCCAAACGGAAAAATATACATAGCCACTCCCGGCTCCGGCCTCCAATACCACATCATCCACAACCCTAATAAGCGAGGAATAGCCAGCAATTTTGAGCAGCGTGGCTTGCCCTTTACCCAATGGAACTTCCGTTCCATCCCCAATCTGCCCTACTACGGCTTAGGTCCTTGGGACGGTAGCCCTTGTGATACACTCGGCATTGATAACCCTGTGCCAGAAGCTCAATACGAATTCACACAAGACAGCAGTGCCTTACAAATCGAATTCTTCGATGCCAGCCACTACGCCTACGAATGGTCCTGGGACTTTGGTGATGGCTCTGAATTGGATACCGTGCAACATCCAGTCCACACCTTCCCTGAAGAAGGCACCTATCAAGTCTGTCTGCAAGTGAGTAATGTCACGGGGCAGGATGTGTACTGTGAGGATATTTATGTGGGACTGGTCAATACGAATACGCCACTGCGCCAGGAGGCCAAAATCCGCACGTACCCCAATCCTATAGGTACCGGCCCGCTTACTTTTGAGGTGGAGCTGCCGGAGGGAAGTCCTGTCTCTGTTTTATCTCTTCGGCTTTACAATGCACAAGGTCAACAGATAGTGGAGCAAGCGCTTAATCCTACTGAACCAGTTTGGCGAACGAAGGTTGATATGGCGAGATGGCCACGTGGGGTTTATTTGTATGAATTGATTGGGGACGGTGCAATATTAGCCGGTGGGCGGGTAGTGAAGTAGCAAAATAGATATAGCCCATCCCTTCCGAGGAGTCTTCTGATCCTGACTGCTAACGTCAGTAATGGTTAGGGTGCTTCGCCTACGGCAAGCCTTTGGCGACCGTAGGAGGGGCCATACACCGCCCTACTTTTTTCCGCGAAAAAAGTAGCAAAAACGCCTTGTTGCTAGAAGGTGGTGTTTTTGCGCTTGGCATTTGTGCTAGTTTTAAGAAGCATAAATATCGTTTAAACTGCTTCGATTGATAAACGCCTGCTCCCGCGTGCACGTTGTGCCCGAAGCCGCTGACGCAACTACGTTGGTCAGGACAGGCCGCTGACGCAACTACGTTGGTCAGGACAGGCCGCTGACGCAACTACGTTGGTCAGGACAGGCCGCTGACGGCGCTTATCTCCTAGGGCCACTGAGATAGCAACAAACACTTCTTTTTCGCTAAGATTCTTGTCGGAAGGTGGAGAGGTAGTACATGAAAACCAATATGGCCTCAGGCCATGAGCCGTTAAAAAAATGGACACGGACATTATCTTGAAAAGCTTGTGCGAGAGTTGAGCCCCAGGCTACCCAAGATTCTTAAGAGAAAGCCAGCAAAAGCCAATTCATTTCCCCGGCATTAAAGTAAAAACGCGAACGGCTTCACAAGCTAAGCATTCCTTAATGGCCATTTTTAGGTGAATGGTCGCCGCCTTGATTTTTGGTTCTTTTTATCAAGAAAAAGAACAGACACAACACCAAAACAATAGTACTTTGCGCGCCATTAGCAACCAACAGAAATCTAACAGTGCCCAACAAACCCACCCATCTCATCACTGGCGTACTCACCGGAGCCGCTGTAGCGCTCATCAAACTACAGTATTTAAAACCAGAGTCCATCAAGAGCGTTGGTGATCTGCTCGGGCAAGTACCGCTTTTGACGATTGTACTCATCAGTGCTGCCGTGGGCGGGCAGTTTGGATTGATGCCAGATATTATAGAACCAGCAAAGAACGGCAACTGGCGGCACCGCAAATTCTTCCATAGCTACACCATACTGGCCATGATCGTCTGGTTTACCTACCAAACGGAAACCAATCCTGAACTGCACGATATGGTTCGGCATTTCTTCACAGTGGCTGCAGCTGGCTATTTATCGCACTTAATTCTGGATAGCTTTACGCCAGCGGGTTTGCCGTGGATTTGAGAGGGGAGGCTCCCTAGCGGACGCGGTTTAAGCTCACTGCGTTCGCGGATAAAGTTCGCTATCGCTCACGGGTAAGCTCACTGCGTTCGCGGGGGAGTTCGCTATCGCTCACGAGTGAAGCTCCCTGCGGTCGCGGTTTAAGCTCGCAAAGCTTGCGCTTGTGGCCACTGCGTCGGACGCTTAAGCTAAAACTTCAACGTCAGTTTACGGCAGCCAAACTAAACTGCGAGTTTTGCGAACTACATACATGAATGCTCCCACCTCCATGAAATACTCAGTTGGACGTGGAGCAAGCTCTCCCGCGACCGCAGGGAAGCTATTCCCGCGAGCATCGCGAGCCCTGCCGCGACCGATAGGGAGCTCCAACCGCGAGCTTGCGAGCTATCCCCGCGAACGTTAGTGAGCTATAACTGCGACCATAGGGAGCTTTCTCTGCGAGCTTTGCGAGCTATCCCGCGAACGTTAGTGAGCTTCCCCCGCGAGCCCTGCGAGCTAATACCGCGACCGCAGGGAGCTAAAACCGCGAGCGATAGCGAGTTCCCCCCGCGAACGCCAGTGAGCCTACTTCCGAGTAATCGAATACGTCACCTCCACATGCTGCCCACCGGAGTCGGCCAATACGATGGAGAGGGTTACGGATGTGGCAATATCGCTGAGGTTGGTGGTAGTCTGTTCTCTACCTAGATTCTCAGGCGCATTGTCCTCCGGATCACCATCGGAATCAAACAGATCTACGTCTACTTCGATACGGCTATTGGCGATCTGAGATTTTTTCACCGTGTATGGTACTGCGGCAACTACGGGTACGTCGCTTAGCCCTACGCTGATGGCTTCTCCGATTAAGGCTCTCCAGATCGAGTTGGTTTCTACAACATTATCGCGGATGAGCTTGGTGTCAATGTTACCATATACTTCTAGCGCATCACCTTCGGCTTCTTTGATTTCCAGTGCTTGCATTTTGAGTAGTTGCACTTCAAAGGTTACATCTTCATCAATGGGAGTTACGGGATCTTCATCTTCGCTGCAGGAACTGAGCATTACGATAGCCAGTGATAAGACGAAAGAATACTTAATGAACTTCAGGAAAAAATTGTGCTTTGTCATCATTAAAACTTTTGTGGATTTTGAGTTCCTAAGGCTTTTGTGAAGCTTACACTTTATCAATCTGCAGCCTGATGAGTGTAAGCCACCACAAAAATTTAGGTGCCAATATTTGACGATTCAAACATAGGGGCAGAACCACCTCCAACGCCAATTTTGGGCATGGACAAAGCATGGACAAGGAAAAAATAATGGTACTTTTTTCTTCTTTTCTTTTGGTTGTGTCGGTGTAATGTGTTGACTTATAGGTTGTTGTGAGGGTAGTGTAGTGGTGCGTGATTTTTATCGCTATGGACGGGCCTAAGAGGGGCTTTTTCTATAAACCTTGGACTTGGCTATCTTTAAACGCCATTAATGGATTGTGATACATTAATACAATTGAGCAAGCAATCATTATGGCCATTGTTGTATCGACGCATTGCAATGCGTCTCTGCAGCAAGAGATTTATCGCATCTGTTTTACAGGAGATTTGATTAACATCCTTGTGCATGAAAGCTTTCATTGTCCCGTTTACTATCCTACTTCTATTGTTTCTTCCTTCGCTTTCCTTCGGACAAAATGAACCGGTTATCGATAGCTTGTTGGAGGAATTGGAATCTACTTCCGATCAGCAGAAGATCTTCGAACTTTCCGAGCGCTTATGGGCGGAGTATATCAATAGCGATCCCAATCTGGCACTCGAACAAGCGCAGCGTATTATTCAAGTAGGGAATGAGTTGCAGCTAGATACTATCTTGAGTAACGGTTATTACAAGAAGGGAGTCTGCTACGCCTACATGAATAATTTTGATAGCTCTGGGGTATACTTCCGTAAAGCGATGACCTTATTTGAGGCAGCGAAGGATTATGAAGCAATAGCTAGTGTACAGCGCAACATTGGTCAGGATTTTAACATGACGGGCGAACTGGATAGTGCCCTGTATTACTACCAGCAATCAAGAGACAATTTTGGACAGATTGATGACTCCGTAGGCATTGCGGATATCCACAATTCTGTGGCGGTAGTGTACTACATGAAAGGCTATTATACGATTGCCCTGGACGAGGCGATTGCTGCGGAACGCATCTTCGAACAAGATGATGCCCTGGGGGGCGACCTCAATCAAAATCGTATGGTGATTGCCACCCTCTACGGTGAGATGAGAGATACCCTGAATGCCGTTGAGTATTACAAAAAGACCATTGAGTACTTTCAGGCGAATAACCTAAAACGACAATACGTCTCTAATGCTTTGTTACTGGCGCAGTTAATCATTTCAGATTACGAAAAGTATCCAGAAGTAGATGACTTGGTGGAGAACATGGTTAGCGCTGCCTATGAGATAGATGCTCCCAATATCGTACACGAAGCACGTCATGTGGCAGCGGCGCTAGCCTACGAAAAAGGAGACTTGGCAGAGGCTCGTAGCATCCAGCTTGAGCTCGTAGAGCAGACGGCAGGAGAAGAGCAATCCCTTAACCAGGTTATGCATAACATTGCCTTGGGAAAAACACTAATTGCGACTAGGGAGTATAATCGGGCAATAGGGTATTTAAAGGCCGGTGAGGAAGCGGCTGTTCAGTTTGGCTTAGAGGCGAGCGAGGCAGCAGCCAAAAAGTATCTATCACAGGCTTACGAGGGCTTAGGAGATTTTAAGAACAGCCTACTCTATTACCAAGCTTACAAAGCCCTAGACGGAAAAATTTACGATGAGGAACGCACCAGACGATTTGATGAGTTGCAGACCATCTTTGAAATAGAAAAGAAAGAAGCTGCCCTGGCGCTACAAGCCGAAGAAATCAAAACACTGGACGCCGAAGCAAAGGCCAATCAACTATCTGCTACACTCTACGGCACGGGCATGGTTTCCTTCATTCTTATTTCTGGCCTGCTGTCCTTTGGCTTTCGCCAACGAATGAAAAAGAACCAACTGGAGCGTGAACAGCAGGAGGCAATGTTCCGTCAGGAGCTAGATTATAAGAAGAAAGAACTCACTTCCCAGACGTTGCATTTGGTACAAAAGAATACCTTCATACAAGAAATGCAGGAAAAGCTGGAGGAGATCAAAAAGGAGCCCAACTTGTTCCAAAAGGAATTTCATAAGCTGGTTTCCTCTTTACGCCGCCAGGCAGGAGAAGATGAGACCTGGGAAGTTTTCAAATCCTATTTCTCCCAAGTTCACAATGATTTTGATCAGAACCTCAAGCAGGTAAACAATGAAGTCACAGAGAACGATGTTCGCCTGGCCTCCTTCCTGCGGATGAACTTAACGACGAAGGAAATTGCCTCCTTGCTGAATGTTTTACCAGACAGTGTCTTAAAATCTAAGTACCGATTGAAGAAGAAATTGCAATTGGAAAAAGAGCAGGATCTTAATGTTTATCTGGCTACCTTATGACAGTAGGTTCTTGGCCGCTGGTAGTTGGCGCATCGTGATTGATATTGCCATTGAGATTTTGTTTGCTATATCCCAATCTCAAAATCCAGAAAGAACCCACGATCTCCCAAATGGTTGCCATTGTAACGTAGGCCAAGCACAAAATCGTAATAGAAGACGAAATCCAGCCCAACACCACCACCCCAGAGCAGGGTGTTGTTGAGTGGATTAGGGCGATCATTGAACGGGCTGTTCACGTAGCCCAGATCGTTGCTGACCGTTAGGTTGAGGTGGAAAGGCAGCTGACGGAAGGCTTCCAAAAAGACCCACTTCCCGAAAGTGATGTCCCCTTCCCAAAGGCGAAAGCGTACATTTTTGCTAATAAAGGCCGCATCCAAACCGTCCAAAACATAGAGCTCAAAGCCGGTGACGCGGTTGCGCCCGAAACCCAAGGCACGATTATACCGCGAAGCTTGCTGCCGCCGGATGAAAGAATATTTACCACCGCCGCTCAGCCCAAAACTCCAGCGTTTGCCCACGGGCCAATACTTGGCTGCGGATAGTTGCAGCGTAAGGGCAGAGCGATCATCAAAGAAGCCAATACCATCTTTCATCAATTCCCCTCCGTAGACATAGCCCGACCACGGGTAGGCGCGATTATCACGGAAGTCGTAGTCGAAAATATAGAGCAAGCGGAAAAAACGTAAATCGGTCTTACTATCACCGAAATAGTCCGGATTAAATTCCTGAATAATGATTGGATCTACCTGCTCGTGGTGGTACTCAAGTGCAAGGGTATGACGAGCGTATAGCTTCGGCCGCCAGGTGAGGTTGGCATCTGCCTGTAGTTTGCGACGCAGAAATTGATCATCGTCTCGGTAAAACTCCTGCTTGTTATTTAGGGTCGCAAAGTTTACTTCCCGGTTCCGATCGTACTGGAATTTGGTGCCAATTCCCAACGTCTGTTTCTTGTTGATGTAGGGCAAACTATAGCTGGCCTGAAAGCTGCGCGTATAGCCGTACTCAAAGCCTATTTCCAGTTCATCCCCCCAACCGCTGAAATTGGTGTGGTTGACTTCCAGCCCAATATTCACCCGCTGGAGCGAACGGTTTTGCTCCTTCCACCAGACGTTGAAATTACGGTCAGCCAGATCAAAAGTTGGAACGGGATAGAGGTACCAGTTTTCGAGTATTTCTATTAGCAAGTGCACGCGCTGGGTAGCGCCTTCCCAATTCTTATAGGTTATGCTAGTCTGGCTAAACAAGCCCGTATTCATCAGCTGACGCTCGGCCTCAATGATCTTATCGGCCAGGATATCCAAAGGAATGGTATCACCAATTTTAAAAGGTAGCTCCCGTAAGACAACCGTCTCTCGGGTGCGTTTGTGGCCTTCCACCGTTATGTCATCCAGGATAATCCAACCACCATCTTCCGTCTGCGCTGTGACTAGGGACAGGCAGAAAAGGGAAGTTAAGATGAGCAGCAGAATGACCTTTTTCATGTATGCTTTCGGGACGAGATTTTTTGATGTACTATGTTATAATGTACGGTGTACGCTGTTGTTATGTACAATATTATTATCTACAAAGTACGAGTCTAATTGGGGCTTCCTATACTTTGTGTTAAGTCTTGATCTAGGTACTTAGGTGGACCACTTTTGCTTACCAGCCATAGTGGTTAGCGTTGATGGATTTGGAGATAGCTACCTTATATATTCCTCAAAATAGAGAATAATTACGAATCTAAGGTTGGTCCAGAGGAGGCTCTTAACGTTAATGTCGCCAACGCTTCGTGCCAGCCGACTTTTGCTTTTGTGAGATTCGTGCCAACATTGAGACGTGTAGTACAATGAATCGGGTCGTGCTAGAGGGGGCTCCGCATAAGCCCGCCTGAAGCGCGGGCTAGCGTCAGGCTATCCGGGCGCTCCTAGCGTCGGCCCTCCCATCCTTAGCCCTTGTGCCGTCCCGGCACCATGCTCCTGCCGGGGCAGTCGCACACTTTAAGATAATTGATGTTGCTTATGGACACGTCCTAGGTCTAGTTTCGCGGAATTCAATGGCATGCATTAGCTTGCAATCAGCGCAGCAAAGAACGACAAGCATCGTACAAGTCCTTCCAACCCTTTCGTTGCCGCACCACCGTTTCCAGATACTCCTCCCAAAGCGGAGCGTCCTGCTTATTATCCTTGATGATGGCACCGGTAAGGCTAGCCGCCAGGTCATCTGCTTGTAGTTGTCCATCGCCAAAATGGGTAGCTAGTGCCTGGCCGTTATTAATCACTGAAATCGCTTCGGCGGTACTCAGGGTACTGCTGGGTGATTTGATTTTTACCCGGCCATCTTCTGTCTTCCCGCTCCGTAGCTCACGAAAGATCGTCACCAGTCGACGCACCTCTTCCGAAGGTAGATTAGCGGCTGGTACTTCCAGTTGGTTCTGGGTTTGGGCTACCCGGGTTTCTACAATTTTGACTTCCTCTTCCAGACTCGCAGGGAGTGGCATGACCACGGTATTAAAGCGACGACGAAGGGCCGATGAAAGCTCGTTGACCCCCTTGTCGCGATCGTTTGCGGTAGCAATTACATTAAACCCGCGTACTGCCTGTACTTCGGTGTTGAGCTCAGGAACGGGGAGTGATTTTTCTGAAAGAATGGTAATCAGCGCATCCTGTACATCACTGGGAATACGGGTAAGTTCTTCAATACGTACAATTTGTCCGTTGGTCATCCCATTGATCACCGGGCTGGGTACAAGTGCTTCTATGCTTGGCCCTTTGGCCAGCAGTTGCGCGTAGTTCCAACCGTAGCGTAGAGCTTCTTCATTGAGCCCGGCAGTGCCCTGTACCAAAAGCGTCGAGTCATTACTTATGGCAGCTGCCAAGTGTTCACTGACCCAGGTCTTGGCCGTGCCAGGAATACCAACCAATAACAGTGCTCTATCGGTAACTAGCGTTGCGACGGCCACCTCTATCAACCGACGCTGCCCAAAGTACTTGGCCTCTATCTCCGTACCGTCTTTTAGGGTACCACCCAATAGGTAGGTAACCACCGCCTGCGGCGACATCTGCCAGCCGGCTGGCTTAGGATGTTGGTCTTGCTTTTTAAGCGCCTTGATCTCTTTCGCATAAGCCGTTTCGGCGTGCGGGCGCAGAATCGCTTGAGCTTTGGCCATTGGTAGGAAACTGTTTCTGCAAAGGTGTCTAACTTTTGTGGGCTGGCCAAACGATGCGTGGGAAGTTAGAAAACAGAAATAGGAAATAAGAAGCAATAGAGGTGGGAAATGGGAAAGCGGAAGTCGGAGATGGTCCGACTACGCTAAAGCTACGTCGGATGAGAAAGGTGAACATCTAGAAAGTGATTGCCCCAATCATTTCCTGACGAAATGACTAGGGCAATTTCCTAAAACCAACTATTCTTTTATTTGTGCGGTATGTTTCTCTTTGCCGACGCGATGAATCGCGTCGCTACGATTATGGAAGCGGATATTTATGCTATCGCCGAATTCCGATCTCCCAATTTCGACTTAATATTTCTAATTTCTTACTTCATATTTCTACCTTCCTAAAACTGTACGCGGTACAGGAAATCTGGGAAGAAACCACGTTGGAATACTTCGTTGACTTCATTCGTTTGGCGGTTGTAACGGCGCACGAATACGTTTTCTTGATTGGTCAGATTTTGGAAGTCGAGGTAGAAGCGGTGCGATAGTTTACGCTTGTCGCTATTCAAAGCTACACCCAGCTTCAAGTCCCAGCGGAAGTAAGAATCAAGTGTTTCGCTGAAAGCCAGTTCTTCTACATCCACCTGGAATCCTGCTTCCTGTGAGGCTGCTAAATCAGTTGGCGTGAAAGGACGTCCACCGGCGGTGGTGATTTTGGTGTCAATAGTGAAGGCGTGGCGCTTATTAGGACCGAAACTCCACTCTTTACCTGCCAATACATTGAGTACGTAGGAGTTGTTGAATGCGGTGCTGCGCTCTACACCATCACTACCCGTGTAGCGTGAGTCGTAGATGGAAGCGGTCACCAACGCATAGTAATTCTTGCTAAAGAATTTCTCCAGAGTAAGCTCTACACCGTAATTTTCACCTGTACCTTCGTTTACCAGGCCAAATTTGTTGCGTGGGAAAATGAAGTCGGCACCAGTATTCAGGATAGAGAATGAACTCGCAAACGGATCAACCGGTACATCAGAGACGTCCTGGTAGTAAGCTTCGGCCTTCAGGCGCCAATCAGCAGCAAATTTGAAGTCATAGCCCAGGACAAAGTGCTGGCTGCGGGTGAAGTCCAACTCCTCATTAGGACGGCTGAAGGTACCATCACCATTAGGAGACGTTGCCAACAAAATTGGAATAGGTTGGGTTTGACTATGCATTCCGTAGCCCAGGCTCAAGGTTTGACGTGGTGCAAAATCCCAGTTTAAGGCCAGGCGTGGTTCGAATGCGGTAGAGGAGTTAATGTCCAAATACTGCATGTGTAAGCCTGCGTTTAAGGTCCAGGCTTTGTTAAAACGATACTGCGTTTGTACGAAGGGCTGTAGAATAGTAGCTTGGTCCTGGAATTGGTAAATCGTGACTAATTCCCGAACGCCGTCACCATCCTCATCGGGACCTTCCTCGGCGTCTAGCGAATTTAGATCATAGTCGTAGATCTCTGCCAGGATACCGGCACGGGCCGTCAGGCGAGCATTGAATTTCTTATTCACGAAAGACGAGATAGAATAGCGATTCTCCAAATTGTCTACATCGGCGTAAGGCACGGAGAATTCTTCCTCGGTATTTTGGAGAAAGTAGCGCTCCTGGGTAAAGGTATTCTCCGAGGTGGAACCGGCAATTACGGTTCGCAGATAGGCCTTGTCGCTCAGAATAAGGTTATGGCGTAAGCCTAAGACACCAAAACTGGATACAGCAAAAGCGTCTTCATCTGCTGCCGCAAAAAGATCGTCTTCGTCTACTTCATCACTGAGGAAGTCAATATCACTCTGGCCACCAATTCCGAAGAGGACGAATTTGCCCGCTTTAGTATTGCCAAAATCAAGTTTGAAGGTGAGGTCCTGATAATTGGGGGTGGCGTTAGTACCTACGGGGATACCGAGTTCAGCGGCCAAGCCCACGAAGGAGTAACGGCCGGCTACGGCGTAAGAACCGCCATTAAACAGCGGGCCTTCGGCCATTCCTTCTAAGCCGCTAAAGGCACCTAGCTGTACCATGAATTCGTGGCGGTCACGGTTACCATTGCGCAAGCCCAGGTCGAATACACCCGCCAGGGCATTACCGTATTCTGCGGGGAAGGCACTGGTGAGAAAGTCAGAATTACGCAGTAGGTTAGGATTCAATGCGCTTACCGGTCCGCCAGTAGTACCTAGGGTAGAGAAGTGGTTAGGGTTGGGGATAGGAATACCCTCAATACGCCAAAGGACACCAGTGGGCGAGTTGCCACGAATGACAATGTCGTTGCGCGAATCGTTGGCGGTACTCACTCCGGCAAAATTGCTGACCAGGCGTGCCACATCGCTATTACCACCGGAGTAACGGTTGACCTCCTCGACAGAGAAAGTTCTGGCAGAGATGGTAGCCAGTTCATTCTGGGTTTTGTCTTTGTCCACCGCCGCAGTTACTACCACAGCGTCGAGTTCGGCAATGGCCTCTTCCATGGCCAATTGTAGAATGACCTCCTTACCAGAGTTAACTACGATATTGGGAACAGTAAGCGGTTCGTAGCCCAGGTAAGTCACCTGTATAACCTGTCTTCCGATAGGAACACCTTCCAGGCGGAAGTAGCCGTCAATATCGGTGACGGTGCCAGTCACAGTCTCATTACCCAGTAGCTCTACCGCAGCTCCAATAAGCGGCATTTCTGATTGCTGGTCAATGATACTACCCTTGATGGTTTGGGTCTGAGCAAATAAACTAAT
>JBCBWU010000190.1:0-14474 GCA_039816955.1 Bacteroidota bacterium | reverse complement strand
TGCGTCCGGCGATGACCGGGGTCTATTTCCAGGTTGACTTCAATAAAGTGATCCTCGTTGCTACGGATGCTCACAAGCTCGTGAAGTATGCTTTTAGTGATGTGGTGAGCGAAGTTTCAACCAGTTTCATCGTGCCTAAGAAGGCCCTGAACTTGCTGAAGAGTGCCTTGCCAGATGGTGAGGAGGTAAAGCTTTCTTTCAATAAAGCCAATGCCTTCTTTAGCTTCGCTAATACAGAGCTAATCTGCCGCTTGATCGACGCGCGTTATCCTGACTACAACGCAGTGATTCCGGTAGATAATCCGAACGTGCTGACCGTTTCTCGTACTGATTTCCAGAACTCGCTTAAGCGGATTGCGATCTACGCGAATAAGACGACCAATCAGGTGATTCTTAACATCAGCGAAGGTAGCCTTACTGTCTCTGCGCAGGATTTGGACTTCTCGAACGAAGCTACAGAACAGCTGACCTGCAGCTACGATGGCGAGCCTTTGACCATTGGCTTTAACGCTCGTTTTCTGGTGGAAATGCTCGGTATTCTGGAATCTGAAGATGTTAAGATCGAGATGAGCTCGGCTACACGTGCGGGTATTCTGCTACCGACCGACGAAACGGAAGGTGAAGAAATCCTGATGTTGGTCATGCCAGTAATGCTCAGCAACTAGGCTCTTGATTAAAAATCCGACAAGTTGGTGTTTTTATTTATTCCCGGTAGAGCGGTCGATCTACTTAGTAACTCTTTTTTTCCTTCTTGGGAGTTGTGGTTCCAAAATTGAAGCTCCAGAGCAGATTGTGGAGCGTTATGCGTTATTGGTCAATTCTGGACAGCTGGAACAGGCCAAGAGCATGTGTACACCAGCGGCTGCGGCCTATCTGGATGCGCTGTCTGCTTTGATTTCTGGGATGGACGAGGGAATTGATTCCAGTATGGTCAAGATAGAGTCTATCCAATGCACCTTGGATGCAGAACAACAAACTGCCCACTGCGAAGGCGTGATTGATGATGGATTTGAACGTACGCAAGAAGTCTACTTTTTAAGGCAGCAGGATGGGCAATGGTGGATAGATCGTCAGCCCGAAACAGGTACGCTCCAGACTACTGAAGAAACGCTCAGTCCGGAGTCATCAAATCAAGAAGAATAGCATGCGGAAAACGGGTCTTTTCTTCGGTTCCTTCAACCCAGTGCACGTTGGTCACATGGTCATTGCTAATTTTATGGCTACCCAAACCGATTTGGAGGAAATTTGGATGGTGGTGAGCCCACAAAACCCACTCAAACCTAAGAGTAGTCTGGCGCGTGATCATGATCGCCTTCATCTGGTGCGTTTGGCCATTGGGGAGAACACCTACCTGCGCGCTTCTGACATTGAGTTTTCTTTGCCTCAGCCTTCTTATACAATTGATACGCTTACCTACCTGCGCGAAAGATATCCAGAGCGGGCGTTCACGCTCATTATGGGAGGCGACAATCTGGCGACCCTCCACAAGTGGAAGAATTACGAACTGATTTTGCGGGATTATTCCATATACGTGTACCAGCGCCCTAGCTATGACTTGGGTGAATTAGCGGAGCATCCAAATGTACAAATCTGGGAGGCCCCGCTCATGCAAATCTCTGCCTCTTACATCCGCAAGTGCATCCGCGACGGGAAGTCCGTTCAATATTTGGTGCCGGAGGCCGTCTTTTTGTATTTGGAGACGAGTGCTTTGTATCGCAAGTAGGCTTAGACTATCTTTATCTTGCCAGAATCGAGATAAACCATAACGCGCGGATTTGATTGGGATAGCTTATGTCTTTTGGACTTACATTCAATTCTTTGATGATAAGAAACGGAGTCGAAAAATTGCCTTGATCCTGCTGATCTATCTCTACTTTTTCATTTTTACGATGGTAACCATATTCGCGGTGGGTATGATCATAGGGCTTTTGCGAGGATAGCCTTAGCCTAGTTGTCGTAGAACTTCAAGTTTTCCGACAACTGTGACTGATCAAAAAATAATCTCCTTCACCTTCGGCGCATAACTACGGCTCACCTTTACCACATCTCCATTTTGCATTCTCGCATCAAAGGTGTGCCCTTCTCGAAAGACTTCCTGGACGAAGTTGATATTGAGAATGGAAGAGCGATGCACTCGGATAAAATGCTCCGGGTTGAGCTTGCTTTCTAGTTGACCAATACCATATTGACTGAGGAAGCGACCGTTGGCCGTAATTAAACTGCTGTAATCACCATTGGCACTTATCCATTGGATGTCCTGTACATTTACGGCCACAAGCTTGTTGCCACGTGCTACTAGGATTTTGCGTGGGTAGGCATTTTTGTCCTGCTCATCTACCATTGCCTGGGCCAAGGTGCGCATCGCCTCCTGCGGTTTTTGCAGCCGAGAAGAGAGGTGAGTGATGGCCGTCTCAAAGCGATCGCGTGTGTAGGGCTTGAGTAGATAATCAACGGCGTGCAATTCGAATGCTTTGAGCGCGTACTGATCATAAGCAGTGGAGAAGATAATGAGTGGCAGCTCCTCCAGGTGAGTTAAAACCTCCAAACCAGTTAAGCCCGGCATTTGTACGTCCAAAAAGATCAACTCGGGCTTCATTTCCCGGATCACCTTGATGGCGTCTACACCATTGTTGGCCTCACCCACTACCACCAGTTCGGGGTGATTACTCAAGTATTGGCGCAGTAGCTGACGTGCTGGTGCTTCGTCGTCTACTATGATAACCTTTAACATCATAATGCTCGCGGGGGATAGTGATGGAAATATTGGTGCCTTGCGGCTGATTAGGATGAATGTTGAGCTCCGATCCGTAGCGTAGGCGTAGACGGCGACGGGTGTTTTTTAAGCCAATACCGTGTCCGTTGCCTCTGTGTTTCTCCGTAGAAAAGCCAACGCCGGTGTCCTTGACCTCTAGTGTGATTTGCCCATCGCTTTCGGCGGCGTTAATTTCAATCGTACCACCATCTACTAAAGGACTGATGCCGTGCCGGATGGCGTTCTCCACGAGAGGTTGTAGTAGCATGGGGATGACTGGAGTATCTTCCGTCTGTTTATCTATGTTGAAGACCACTTCCAGCCGTTCGCCGTAGCGTGCTTGTTCGAGCTTCAGGTACTTTTTGACAAAGTCAACCTCTTCCTTTAAGGGAACGACTTCCTGATCGCTGGCCCAAAGTTGGTAGCGAAACAGATCAGCCAGGTCTGCGATCAGTTCGCGGGTATACTCCTGTTCTGGTGGTACCGATGCACTGATAGTATTGAAGGTATTGTACAAGAAATGAGGATTGAGTTGTGCCTTAAGTGCCGTTAGCTCGCTTTGCAAGGCCGTTTGCTTTAGGATAAGCTCTCGTTCATTGGCCTGCTGAATTTTTTGGTAATAATCATAGGTGTGAAAAATGCCAAACTGCAGAATGTAAAAAAGGGCTGGGATGTAGATGTCCCACCATTCACCAGAGCCACCCAGGTGTCCAAGTCCTACCATCTCACAAGTGAAATAGTAAAGCTGTTGCCAGCCTTTCACAAAGGCCGGCAGTATAAGCATATGTAACAACAGCTTTGACCTTAATTTCCAATGAGAAAGGGTGCGGAACATGAGCCACCAGATTGGAAAAGTGATTAGTCCTTTGAGTGGATAGTCCAGCAGGATCTGATAGGTATAATACGTAGCACCATCACCGCTTCCACTTGACCACCAAATGGCCAGAAAGTAGAAGATTGCAAAGACGGCGTAGAGACCTACTACTAATAGCATCTCGGTGCTCCAAATGATTTGACGTAGACTCTTTTGCATAATTCTAAGGTAACGATAAGAAAATTCAGTCGGGTGATTGCGCTACGCGCTTATTGTCCAGAATCCTGCGCTTGCTGGTAAGCCTGGGCATCCATAATGCTTTCGAAGAACAGGGCTTTCCCATTTACAATCGGGAGTTCTACCGCCTCAGAAACCCTCGGCGGACGTAGAGTAATCAGAAAGGTGCCACGGTATTCGTCCGGCCCAGTAGTCCGGTCAATGACGGTGGCATACTGCCCATCTAGGCCATCAATGCTGACTTGTGTATCCGCCGGAAAGGATAAGGTGACTGCTGAATCTGAGTTGTTAGTCGTAACTACAATAGCTATTCCTGTGGGTGCAGTCTGGGCGATCAGGTTTGGTCCAAAAACAAGGGTGAAGAAAAAGAATAACAGTGCGGGTAATTTGCGAGTGAACATAAATAGCTGTTTTGCTAGAACGAAGTTGCACCAAACCCAAGCCTATGTCCAGTCAAAACCGATGAGTAGCCATTACCGCCGATGAATGACCGTTCCTACATCGCTTTTTAGGAATCTACCTTGTTTTCAGCTACTTATAAGCAGGATTTTATATATTACAAATGAGTTTATACTGACGTCGAAGAGGTTTGGGAATCCAAACCTTCTTCAAGTACAGCATATACTGACCGAAGCGGAATGGGCTTTGCCCAGACCACTTCGCGTCATGTATAATCCCATTAACTAATCCCATAAACGCGCTTTAAAATGAAAGGCCGACCTAATCTCGTAAGAGGGATAGCTATGCTATCTACTCTCCTTCTAGCTGTATTATTATCAGTTAATTCCTCCTCTTCTAATCCTGTTTTTACACCTGAACTTGTCTGTGTAGACGATACTAACTTGGGTACGCTGCGCAAGCCCGTCCAGGTGATGACCGGTAGCTTGGAAGCGACTACAAACACCCTGGATTTCACGAATCATAGTTGTTTTGAATCCTTCATTACTGTTGATCCGGGTGACCATGAGTTAGAGGTGTTGAATTTCACCGTTTCTGCCGAGGGCTGGTATACTTTCCTCCTAGCGGCGGATTTTGGAGCTCACTTCAGCATATATCAGGGGGAGTTCTTTCGGCCCGCCCCTTGCTTTGATCTTTTCGGAGCTGCTATCGCAAACGCCAGCTTTCCGATGCCCGAAGACCGCCTGGTACCCAGTAACGCTTTGAGTTTCTACCTCAGTACTAATGTCACTTACAGTGTTGTAATATCCAACTTGAGTGTTGGTGATTTTGGCAATTGGGAAGTCCTGACCTTCAGTGAATTCGGTGGTCTGGTCAATGAGTTTATGCCTCCAGAGATCCAAGGATTGAGCTATGAACTGCTGTGCGCAGATGTTGATGCCATGCTGTTTGAAAACGACCATAGTTGGATTGTAGCCGCCGATGGTAGCTTGGACACGGTAGCCACCCGGGATGAATACTTCGGTGGAGATCAAGCGGCTTTAGACGATTTTTTGAAGCAGCTTGATTTTGCGGGAATACCCACGGCTACCAGTGACTGTGGTCCGCTGGTGATCACTCAAAGTGATGAATTTTCGATGAGCGGTGACTGTGGCAATATGATGATTACCCGCAGCTTTGCCGTTCGCCCCGTCGAAGATAGTGGCTGTCCGTTGATTATTGATGAGTGCGAGCAGTTGATCACACTTCGCCGTGCTACTTTGGATGACGCAGGACGAGCTCCTTATACGTTTACTATCCCCTGCGATGCGCCTTTCCCAACGGATGGCTCCAACGGTGGGCCTGATGAAAATCCAGTTCCTGGCGTCAGTGGGCGACCCTACATGAATACGCTATCTGGTATTTACCATTTGGACAACCCTGGCTTACCTTGTGCAGTAGGTGCGTCTTATTCAGATGAGCCGCACATTGATATCTGTGCAGGTAGTTACCGCTTCCGTCGAGAATGGAATTTGATTGATTGGTGCAACCCCTCTGACAACAGGACTTATGATGAGTTTATCAGTATTAATGATGATATAGGTCCTGTATTTACTGGGCCTAATGACCCCATTATATTGTCTGCTTTACCCTATGATTGCTTAGCTGTTTTAGATATCCCCTTACCAGAAGTGACGCCTGGCAATAACTGTAGTGATTTAGTGTTTACATCATATGAGGTCCGTACAATTGATGGATTTTTAATCACATTTGGTGTATTTGGTGATGGTGCGCTAGCCCTGGTTCCTATCGACGAATTAAACTTAACGCGCTGTGTAGAAGATGAGTGCGGAAATGAGAGTTGTTTGATTACTCGCGTTTCGGTAATAGATGATGCGCTACTTACCGCTGTTTGTGCCGATACCGTTACCGTTTCCATCGGCGGAGGAGATGTCGCCAACGGGATAGAAGGCATTGCTCGGGTTTTTCCGGAAGATATTGATGATGGCTCTGTTGATAACTGTGGGCCTTTAAACCTGGAGGTAAGGCGTAATTTCTGGCGGAATAACACCTGCGACCCCAGTGCTAATCGCTACTCACCCTGGGGAGGCTTTATGGATTTTTACTGTTGTGATATCAATAATGTAATCACTGCCGAGTTACGGATCACGGACGAGGATGGCTTGATGGACACTTGCATGACTACCATTTTGGTAGAAGATCGGCTAAACCCATTCTGTTATCCGCCCGATCATCGCTCTTTTTCCTGTGGAGCTGCCCCTGCTGGTTATCCAGAAAATATCGAAGAAGCTTACAGTGCGGATTTTGCTGCTACGTCGCAATTGATGAATGACTTATTCGGATCGGCATCAGGTACCGACAATTGTGCCGTAGATACTATTGTAGAACGCACTCCTTTGATTCAATTGAATGAATGTGGGGTCGGCACCATTACGCGCTATTTTGAAGCCTGGCAAGCCCTGCCAGATGCAGATTTCTCTGATGGCTTACAGGAGAATGAAGTGGCCCGTTCGACTAATAGTTGCTTCCAGGTAATTACGATTCGGCATTTGGGCGATTTTGAGATTGCTTTCCCCGCAGATGATATTATAGATTGTGATATGCCGGAATCCTTCGATGTGGAAGTAACGGCCGGTGAATGCGACCTGCTAGCCGTAAATGTTGGATTTGCGGCGGCCTACCCACCAGTAGGTGATGAATGTTATCAGGTAGCGTTTGCCTACGATGTGATCAATTGGTGTCAATGGGATGGTTTATACGAAGGTTTTGAAATTCCACGCCTCACCGAACAGGATGGGGATAGTTTAGCTACGGGCTATAGTGTTGAGGAGGCAGAACGCCCAATTTTGCGATTAACCTCCGAAATGGGGCAAGGAGATGAGGATTGTGATGATCTAGCAAGTGCCTCTGATACCCGTTACTACCTGACGATAGACCGCAGTCATCCGGATTCTGATGGTGACTCGGCCCTACCTGATGAACAATACGATACGGATGCGGCTACTTCTGCCGAGTGCATACCTGCCGATGCCAACGGCCTGCGTAACTACGGCCGTTACCGCTACATTCAAATGGTACGAGTGTTCAATGTGCCAGATTTAGTGATTGAGGTGGAAGACTTTGGTGGGCCAACGGAATCTTGTCCAGACTTACTTCCAGGGCAATTTGGAACAGATAATCCTGACTGCGAAAAGGAAGTAAACATTGTTATACGGCCGCGCAGCAGTTGCGAGTTAGTAGAGGGGAGTGGCCTGGCAGCGGCTACGGTCTTAAGTGCTCAGTTTAGCGCATTTGCTGTGGACGCAGATGGTGATGGTCAGATCGGTGCAACCGAATTTACAGGAGAGCTGGATGTCATAGACCAGATCGTACCTAATGAGGATGGAACCTTCAGTTTCGTTGGTACTTTTCCCATTATAACTAGTGCTCAAGGAGATAATGTCTACCACGCTTTCTGGGTCAACTTTGAAGATGCTTGTGGTAACCAGACGGCTGAGTTTATCACCTTTGATATTATTGATTGTTACGGTCCTGCACCCATTTGCATCAATGGTATTACCGTCACTCTCTTGCCACAGCCAGACGGCACTTGTTCCAATACCATTCACGCTCGGGATTTTGAGGGATCGCCTATTTCTGATTGTACAGGGCAAGGGCCTGACTTCTTCTTTGGGCGCCCTGTGGTGACCCAGTATGCTATTTATGATGCGGAGGATGTAGAAGCTGATCCAGACTTTGTTCCCAGCCCTGCGGATAGCCTGTTGACCTTCCGGGAAGAGAGCGAAGAATTAGAAGTACTGTACATCTATACCTTCGACGAAGAAGGCAACTACGCATTTTGTGAAACCTACGCTTTGGTTCAATTTGATGTGGCATGCTCGGAGGGTGGGGTTATCCCTTTCTGTTTTGCTCCCGATCCCGCTTCGTTCTCTTGTGGTAACGCGCCAGGTGGGCTACCCGATGATTTAGAGGAAGCCTACAGCACTGACTTTGGTGCCACCTCTACCTTAATGAATACCCTATTTGGAACACCTACCGGAACGGTTGTAACAGATACAGTAGTAGAACTAAGTCCGTTGACCCAGCTTAATGAGTGCGGTACCGGTACGATCACCCGCTTCTTCCAAGCCTGGCAAGCCTTGCCCGATGCGGATCGTACGGATGGCCTGCAAATTGATGAGGTTATTACTTCCAGTAATGATTGTCCGCAAGTCATTACGGTAGAGCCGGGAACGGAATTTGAAATTGCTTTTCCCGCCGACGCGGAAATTGACTGTAGCTCTTCCATACCAACGGATATAGAGATTACAACCAACGGCTGTGATGTCGTTGCCGTGAATACGAGTATTACTGATAGTTATCCGCCAACCGGTGAAGAGTGCTTCCAGTTGGCCATTGCTTACGATGTGATCAACTGGTGCCAATGGGATGGCCAGTACGATGGCTATGAGATACCACGTAGGACCGAAGAAGATGGAACCTTACTGGCAACTGGCTACAGTGTAGAGGAGGCCGAGCGCCCTATCTTGCGTATAACTTCTGCCGTGGGGCCTGACGATGAAAATTGTGATGGAGAACTTAGTCCAGCCGAAAACGGAATGGATGATGCCAATGATCTACGCTACTTTCTCACCATCGATCGCAGCCATCCAGATACCGATGGTGATTCTAGCCTACCCGATGAACAGTTCGATAATGTAGCAGATACTACACCTGATTGTTTACCCGCCGATTCGAACGGCGCGCGCAACTATGGACGTTATCGTTATACCCAAATTGTACAAGTAGTCAATGCCACTGATTTGGAGGTTACTGCGCTAGAATTTGGTGGGCCTACTGACCTCTGCCCTGATCTAGAAGCTGGTCAATTTGGTGATGCGGAAGGGGACTGTGAAGCGGACGTCCAGATTTCGTTTGTCCCGGCTTCATCTTGTGATCTACTTGCCAATATCGGTAGTGAAGTTTCCTACGCCAGTTTATTGAGCGCATCCCTTGATGCTTTCGCGGTTGATGCCAATAGCGATGGGGAAATTGATGCCGGAGAATTTGTCGCCGATGAAGATGTAATGGACTTGATACAGGATAACGGAGACGGCACATTTACTTTCTCAGGTAGCTTCCCGATCAGCACAGTTTCGCATGATAATATTGTCCACGCCATCTTTATCACTTTTGCGGATAATTGTGGAAATCAAAATGGTGCTTACATCGAATTTGAGGTAGTGGATTGTGCTGCACCAGCCCCTATTTGCTTCAATGAACTTACCGTTGATCTGGAGCCACAACCAGATGGGAGTTGTACTGCTACGGTTCAAGCCACCGATTTTATCGCATCCCCCATTTTTGATTGCACCGGGCAGGGAGTTGCCAACGCGGAGGGCTTACTGGAGATTACGAGTTACGCTATCTATTTTTCGGCTGATGTAGAGGGAGATCCCAATTTCTTCCCAAGTCCAGGCGATAGTATCTTGGTTATATCTGAGGACGAACCAGTCTTTGTCTATGTTTTTGCCTTTGATGAAGAGGGGAATTATGACTTCTGCGAGGCGCTCCTGGTTCCCAGTCCGGACCCTAATTGCTTCGGCACTATAGCCGGTATCATCACTACCCGCGATGATGAAGCAGTAGCCGACGTGGAGGTGAATATCAATAATGAATATCTGCTCCTCACGGAAGTGGATGGAACGTACCTCCAGGGAGGCCTAGACCGGCAAATGGCTTACGGTATTTCCCCTTTCCTAAATACGGATCATTCCAATGGTGTGAAAACCATTGACCTCATCATCTTGGCCAAACATCTGAATGGCATTGAATTGATGGAAAATCCTTATCAACTCATCGCCGCTGATGTCGACAACTCCGGGGATATCACTGCCAATGATTTTGAGTTATTACGACAATTGATTTTGGGCAATATTGATGCCTTCCCCAATAACACCAGTTGGCGTTTTGTGGTAGCTGATTATGTATTCCCCGTCCCCACAAACCCCTGGTTACAAAGCTGGCCGGAAACGATCACTTTGGCCAACTTACTAGAGGATGTGTTGGATGCTGATTTCGTTGGTGTGAAAATTGGTGATTTGGATGGCAGTGCTGAATCCAATGCCCAGGAGCCAGCGTACGAGCGAGAACTAGCGGGGCTGTACAATTTGGAGGCTGAGGATATAATCCTGGAGGCAGGAGCAACTTATACCGTCCCCATTCGGGCCAACTTGCAGGAGATAGATGCTCTACAAGGCACAATGAAACTGAAGAGCGTAGAACTGCTAGGTTTGGAATATGGTCAAATGACTGAAGGCAACTTCGGCCATCGCTTCATCAATCAGGGTTACCTGACCTTCAGCTGGGGCTGTAAAGACGCATTGCAATGCGTCTCCACGACAGACAATGCCTTGTTCTCTCTCCTAATCCGCGCCGAACAAAACATCCTTCTCAGCGAAGCCCTCAGCATCAATAGTCGCTATACATCAGCCGAAGCTTACGCCATGCCTACTGCGCAGCGAGAAGCACAAGTGTTTGGATTGGGGATCCAATTCCGGGAGGGGCAAACGCCAGCGGAAGCGACCCGAATGGATGGTGTCCAATTATATCAAAATGTGCCAAATCCATTTGTAGCGGAGTCCACCATTCGTTTTTACTTACCAAAGACGAGTCCGGCTACCCTGACGATTATGGACGTAAGTGGGAAAACTATAGTCGAAATTAGCGGAAGTTACCCCGCTGGTTATCAAACGATGACCATCACTGAGGAAATGCTCAATGGGGTCAGTGGAGTGTACTACTACAGCTTGCAGGTTGGAGATGATTTACGGACCAGGAAAATGGTGATTTTAGCCAAATAATAGGTGAGTTCTCCGGCAATGCAGTGTTGTCGGAGAACTCAACAGATATTTTCTTATTTTTGGAAGTTAGAAAGACGACCTATTAAAAGAGCGCCGCTTGAACTGGTGCTCGCGCTTATCCTGTTAAAACCGGAAGAAGCTTCTAGTTAAAAAGAAGCCCACAGAAGTTGAAAACAAATTATAATCTTATGCAACAGTTGTACACTGTGAGCAGGTTCTTAGTGCGAACCTACCCAAGCCTGCTCGTACTCCTTCTCTCTTTTGGAATATCCTTTGCTCTGCAGGCCCAGAATGCGCCGCCTTGTGCGGGGGCTTTTGTTGCGGATCCTGTTTATGATGATGGATGGCAGGATGGTGATAATGCCGGTGTGGGATACGCCCCCTGGGAATTAAACCCCAATGTTAATACCAACGAAAGTGGATTTTTCATTGGTAGTTCCACCGATAATGGTGACGGAGATTCCAACATGGACAATGATATCGATGTCGTTGGTCGTGCTTGGGGCTTGTACGCCAATAACGGAGCAACTGCCGAAGCGATTCGCGCTTTCTTCGACCCCATTCTCATTGATGGACTTATTGGTGGCAGTATCGATAATGGTTGGGTAGATGGTGGTGCTGTAGGCCTTGCCTTACAGAATAGTAGTGGCGAAAGCCTGATGGAATTCTACTTTCGTGCCGGAGAAGCAAACTATAAGACCAATGATGCTGCTGGCGAACAGGATACGGGGCTAGGCTTTACCGATGAGGGTATGGGTTGGGGAGTTATCCTTACCAGCGCTACTACCTATGACCTGTTTGTGAACACTTTTGAAGGGGATGTTTTAAATTACTCCGGAACTTTAATCAACCCTGCTGGTGGACAGACCATCACTCGGGTACGCTTCTTCAACGCCAATGCGGGAGGCTTTCAGGAGCGTAACTTCTACGTTGGAGACTTTGAGGTATGTAATCCAGGCCCACCAATAGCGTGTGAAACTACCGACGCTAGTGCTCCTGCCTTTGATGATGGTTGGCAAAGTGGTGACGCCAACGGCAGCGGCTTTGGCACCTGGAATCTCTTCTCAGACGGAGGTAATTCCGGCCATTTTATCTTCACTTCAAGCGCTAATGGTGACGGTGACTCTAACGGAGATGGTGATATTGATACCGGTGGCCGAGCCTTTGGCATGTTCGCTAACAGTGGTGAGGTGTCCAATGCAGTTTTACCATTTACTACCACAATGTCCACTGGATCTACTTTCTCCTTGGATATGGACAACGGCTGGATTGAAGCCGGTGGCGCGGTAGGTTTTGGCTTGCAGAATAGCAGCGGCGAAAACCTGGCGGAATTTTATTTCCGGAATGGAGAACCAGACTATAAAGTTAATGATGCCGGTGGTGAAACTGGCACGGGGCTAAACTTCACCGATGAAGGACTTTCAATTAGCTACGAACTCTTCGCCAATAACACTTATAGCCTGGAAGCAACGCTTTTGGATGGCGGAACAGTCTTCAACTATAATGGCACCTTGAATAATCCAGCCGGTGGCCAGGTCATTAGTCAAGTAAGACTTTTCAACGCAAATGCCGGTTTTGATGGTCAACGGAATGCATACTTCAATAACTTCGAAATCTGCCATTTCCCACCGCCAGGTTGTTCTATTACAAACATTGTGCTTGGGGAACAAACGGCTTGTGATGCGGTGACTAATACCTATACACAAGAACTAATTGTCTCTTACCAAAATGAACCGGGTAACAGCACCTTGGACGTCAATGGTCAATCCTTTGCGGTAACTGGTAGCCCGCAGTCAATTGTCCTGATCGGCTTGGATTCTGATGGATTGGAGGTAGACGTAAATGCTTCTTTCTCCGCTCAGCCAGACTGTAATGTGAGCATTCCTGGTCTGTTTACAGCGCCAGAGGCTTGTCCGCCTTGTGCCGTCACTGCAATTACGGCAGGTGCGCAAACGGCTTGCCAGTTCTTGACTAATACTTATACCCAAGCTGTAACGGTAACCTATGAGAATCCACCTACCACCGGTTTCCTGGAGGTAAACGGTGAACAGTTTGCTATCACTGGTAGCCCACAAACGGTGATTCTTGCGGGCTTGCCTTCTGATGGACTTTCAGTTAATGTAGTTGCTGGCTTTACAGCGGAAGACTGCGATAACTTTGCCGATGATCTATTTACCGCACCTGAAGGTTGCCTAGCGGAAATTGAGTGTTTGGGTGATGATGCCACTGGCGCTTCTTATGCTGACGGCTGGCAGAGCGGTGACGGCGATAGCGAAGCCTTCGGTCCCTGGATGTTGAATACCCAAAACGGTGATCCTGCTACTGCCGGACATTTTGTCTTCACCTCTACCCAAAACGGTGACGGTGACTCCAATGCCGACGGCGACATTGATGCCGGTGGTCTTGCATGGGGTTTCTACGCTAATAGCGGTGATTTTTCCGAGGCTACTCGTCCGTTTACAGAGCCATTACTGCCAGGAGAGATTCTTGGCTTCGACTTCGATAATGGTTTTGTGGATGGCAACGCAGTTGGTTTTGGTTTGCAGAACGCCAATACCCAGAACCTGCTAGAATTCATCTTCTTTGCAGGCGATGCTACCTACAGTATAATCGATGCTAATGGTGTAACACCAACAGCTATTCCTTTCACGGATGAGGGCTTGAATGTTAGTATCTTGCTTGTTGATGCAGCCACTTATCAACTCACAATAACTTCACTTGGCGACGGTGCCGTTTACAACTATTCTGGTCCGCTAAGCGCGCCAATCTTTGGCCAAGTGCCCAATCAGATTCGCTTCTTCAACGCGGATGCGGGTGGCTTCCAGGAGCGGAACTCGTATGTCAATAGCCTGGAAATTTGCCGTCGTTTCTGCGAAGCTGTAGTGACTGATCTACAGGGAGAATGTGATGGCAACGGCGATGGCTCCATTTCAATCGAAGTCTTAGGAGGTGTGCCTCCGCTAGCTTTTGCCGGTACCATTGATGGTGGTGTTGCCTTCAATGGCGTGACCGACGATAATATCATCGAGTTGATGAACCTCACCGCTGGTCTATACGGTATTACCATTACCGATGCTACTGGCTGTGTGACAGAAGTAGAAGAGGAAGTACTTGACTTGATGACCAACCTGAGCTGCATCAGTAACTTGAATGTGACATTGGGTGAGGAATGCTCCTTGGAAATTACGCCAGGTATGGTAGTAGCGGGCTTCCTGGGGTGTGTAGATGAGTTCGTCATTACCGTCGATGGTGGAAACTCAAACGTGATCACCGGTTGTGGCGATCACACTTACGAGCTAATTGCTCTCCAAAACGGAGAGGAAATTTACACCTGCTGGGGCAACATCTTCGCGGAAGACAAGACCGATCCAGTTCTGGAGTGTCCAGATGACACGGATGTAGTCATCGCTGCTGATTTCGACATTCAGAC
>JBCBWU010000018.1:0-55603 GCA_039816955.1 Bacteroidota bacterium | reverse complement strand
TTTCCACTACCGGACTGGCCCAGGAGCAGCCAATGTTCCCCGGTAGGGCAGTTGATATCTGGAAATTGAAGTGTTTTGCCGGCCGAACTACCGAAAGCAAAACTCAGATTACGAGTGCTTAGCATGCAATTGCCTATTTAGGGACTGCAAAATTGTCGATTTTTTCCTATACCGAAGCCGAAACGGTTTGGATTTCCAGACCGCTTTCGCTACGAGTATATACTCGCAAGAAGCAGTTTGGCGAAACCAAAGCTACTTCGTTAGCGGTATACTTACCGCCGGTGAGTAGAACTTAGATACAAAATATGCAGTGAATCACTGTATCCAGAATGCTAAGAGGCCAAATTTAACTCCTTTATGTCATTTAAAAGGAGCTATGAAGTAAAAATTATTTTGACCCTGATGCAACGTTTTGGAGTTAGGTGGTAATGGGTGAGTGTAAGCATTCAATAACTACCTAAATTTTTCATGATGTTACGTTCAACTCTTTTACTACTCTTACTTGCTGGGTTAGCATTTTCTTGCACCGAAGAGAATGTAGATACAACCAATGAAATCGAATGCTACTCGTTTGGGTTTTTAACGATCGCTACAGCAGCGCTTTATTCCCCAATTGCAGACCAGCGAACAATTACGCGCCTGGTATGCGGGCCTGGGACTTCAGTGTGCCTAGTAGTTCTGCTGGAGCTTGTTCGGTGAATGAAAATGGATCACTCCAATGCATTCAGCATTAGAATGATCCATTTTTTCGTCCAATGAAGGGAACCAGTATTCTTAGTCCACAATCATTGCTTCCCGGTCTAGTTGTTGCTGCTTGATGTTGGTGGGAAGCTCGCGGTATTCGTATTGCTGATTGCGGAGTTGCGGCGTGTAGCCTGCTTCGCGAATTGCTTCCTGGATACCATCGGCAGTAAAACGGAAGCGAGCACCGGCAGCGGATACAACGTTCTCTTCAATCATGATTGAGCCAAAATCATTGGCGCCAGCGTGCAGACACAATTGTGCAACCTGCTTGCCCACGGTAAGCCAGCTGGCCTGAATGTTGACAACATTGGGGAGCATAATTCGACTCAAGGCAATCATGCGAATGTACTCGTCACCCGTAACGGTATTGCGGGCTCGCTTAATCTTTTTCAAAATAGTATCCTCGTCCATAAATGGCCAGGGGATGAACGCCAGAAAGCCTTTTGCATCCGCTGGTTTCTCGGCCTGCACCGCACGCATGCGCACCAGATGATCCATTCGTTCCAGGTTGGTTTCGATGTGGCCAAACATCATGGTGGCGCTGGTAGTAATATGGAGTTGGTGAGCTGCACGCATCACGTCTAACCATTCTTCACCGCCACATTTCCCTTTAGAAATTAGGCGGCGTACTCGGTCGCTCAAAATTTCCGCTCCTGCTCCGGGCAAACTATCCAGCCCCGCTTCGTGCAGTGCTCTAAGTACCTCGTGGTGACTAGCCTGTTCGAGCTTGGCGATGTGGGCAATCTCTGGTGGGCCTAACGCGTGGAGCTTGAGGTTGGGATAGAGTTCCTTAAGTTCTTTGAAGAGTTTTACGTAATAGTCCAACCCTAAGTCTGGGTGGTGCCCGCCTTGTAGCAGCAGTTGTTCTCCACCGAAGGCAAAGGTCTCATCAATCTTCTGCTTGTACTCCTCAATGGTGGTGATGTAAGACTCATCGTGCCTGGGCCGACGATAGAAGTTGCAAAACTTACAATTGGCGATACAGACGTTGGTCGTATTAGAGTTGCGGTCAATAATCCAGGTTACCACATTGTTGGGCACGTGGTGCATGCGCATCCGATGGGCTACGTACATGAGCTCGGCCGTACTAGCATTTTCCAATAAGAAAACACCTTCTTCCGCACTTAGGAAACCAAGCTCCAGGGCTCTTTGCAAAAGTTCGTCCGTCCGCATTTCAGTTGTTTTTTCAAATAGCTAAACAAAGGTACAAAACCTAATGTTCTACCTTTCTTTCATTTTTTTCTGAAAAAACAATACACTGAGGGTTCAAATCTTATTGTGTTAATGACACTAAGCGCGTATCTTCGTGCCTGAGTCAAGATCAAACGGTTGTTTTTCACCTTTAGCTTTTTCGTATGAAAGGCTGAAGCAAAGGAGGAAAACGAATTTTTGACAAGTACTTTGTAGTGTATGATTCCTCAAAATAGACCTTATGAAACGCAGCGATCAGCTAGAGCAATTGCGAACAGAGGAGTTTGATTGTTTGATTATTGGCGGTGGTGCCAGTGGCGCCGGTAGTGCATTAGATAGTGTATTGCGCGGTTACAAGACAGCCTTGGTGGATAAAACAGATTTTGCCGCGGAAACCTCATCCAAGTCAACCAAGCTTATTCACGGCGGCGTACGCTACTTGGAGCAAGCCTTCAAGAACTTTGACTTTGCGCAACTAACGCAGGTGCGCCATGGTTTGGAAGAACGCCATACGGTACTCAAAAACGCCCCTCACCTGGCACGACCACTAGCCCTAATTACGCCGGTGTTTAGTTGGTTTGAAGGCCTTTACTTCACAATTGGACTTACCATTTACGGCTGGTTTGCTTCCGGCAAGGATACCTTGCCCGGTAGCAAGTGGCTGAGCAAACGAGAAGTTAAAGAGCGACTGCCGCGAATTTCCAACCGCATTCACAGTGCTGTCTTGTACTACGATGGACAACTGGATGATGCCCGTTATTGCTTAGCCATTGCGCAAACGGCGGCCACGAAAGGTGCAACCGTGGCTAATCATGTGGAAATAACCGGTTTTGAACACGATGACCGAGGTCAGCTTGTGGCGGCCCTTGCCAAGGATTTACGTACTGGGGAGGCATTCAAAATCCGAGCAAAAGTCTTCATTAATTGTACAGGACCTTTCGCTGACCATATTCGCCTAAAGGCTAATCCACAACTCAGCGAGCGTATTCGTCCCAGTAAAGGGGTACACGCCATCCTACCTTATGAAGTACTGGGCGGTGATGATGCCCTCTTGATCCCCAAGACACCAGACGGGCGGGTAGTGTTTGCTATCCCATTCCAAGGGCGCCTGATGTTGGGTACTACCGATAATGACTACGACCAATTATCAGAAGAGCCTATTTTAGAAGGTAAGGAAGTGGAGTTTTTACTAGAAACGCTTAATCCTTATTTGGATGAAGCATCCTCCCACGCTCAGGTACGAGCGGGTTTTGGTGGCTTACGCCCCCTCATTGCGGCTGATCCCTCTCAAGGAACGAAAGGCTTGGTGCGTGATCACGAGGTAGAGCATGATGGTACTTCTAATCTAGTCAGTCTACTCGGAGGCAAATGGACTACTTATCGTCTAATGGCTAAGGATACCATTGATTTTGTAGGTGAGCATCTGCTCGGAGAAGAACGTCCTTGTATAACAGACCAACAGATTCTCGTAGGCGGCGAAGGCTACAGTGATGATCAATGGCAAGCATTGCAGTCGCAAAGTGGTTTGGAGGAAGATATTTGCCGACACCTTAATCAGCATTATGGAAGCGCCGCTCAGGGCGTGTTAGATGTACTGTCGGAAAGTGAAAGCTATCGCGAACGCCTATTGGATGGTCACCCATACATGCTGGGTGAAGTAGTCTACTCTACCCGCTATGAAATGGCCTGTACCGTTCGTGATTTTCTGGCTCGCCGTACCCGTCTGGAAATTTTGGACTGGGATGCTGCCCAGCAGGTAGCTGGTAAAGTAGCTCACGCGATGGGGGGGGAATTAGGCTGGGATGAGGCTCAGCAATTGCGAGAAGCAGAGCAGTATATTGAGTTACTGTATCGTTTTCGGGAAGAGGCGCAGGTGGGGTAAACATAATATTTCGGATAGTTTAAATCCGCTTAAGGGGGACAATTACATAGGCAAGCTTACCAAGAGTTAAATGCCTATTTCTTCGTGTCTTTAATTCGAATATAGATCTAGTTATCTGTCTTTTTTGGCCAGGTGTAATTCGAGTTTAGTATTTGACCAACATTTGCTTAATACGCTCCTTCTCTGCCAGGATGTACTGCTTTTTTTCGTTAAAGAAAAGCACTTGTTCGATATCAGCATTTGCTGATAGTGGGAAAGCCTTTCGCTTAATTCGTTTAATCCATTCTTTTGTGTACTTAGCAAAAAAGATATCCGTGGTATATAAATAGTGAGGAAGATCATAGGTGAGATATAGATTGTCCATACCTTTTGCACTTGCAATAATCAATGGGTTGAATCGATTAAAATCATTATAGCTAAGGGTTATTGTTCCTCCTTTCGTTACTTGATTAACTATTAAACCCTTATTGTTCTTATTAATCATTTCCAATAATTGATCCGTTGTTTCAGCTAGCTTGTCAAGCAGAAGAAGGGCCTCCTCGGGGTATTGAAATAGTTTAGCTTCTACAAAGTATTTCACTTGGTCTACCGTAATCTTAAAAACTCTGCTGGTCCAGATTTCTTCACTATTGATCTTGCTGTATAATGTTTTTACAGACTCAAATACCAGTTCTTGTTCGCGGCCAATGGCCGAAAAGCTAAGTTTTGGCAGTTGACTAATTCCTTTATTAGAAGAGTTATGTTCAAAAAGATAGAGCTTGAACCAGGCGACTTCTTTGTGCAAAAAATAGTAGAAGAATGGTAGGTCGGTTGAAAGGTAAGTGACTTTCCCATCCGAGTTGGCACTTACCTGTTCTAGCTCTTGGATAACATTTGATAAATAATTGCCTGTGATTTTGGATTCCTCCCGTAGCGGTAAGAAATCAAAAATAATACGATCCTTTGGTAACGGAAATAAGACCTCTGGTGAAATGCTAAAGCGCTTGATCAAAACGCTTATTTCATCTGAGGTAACCAGCTTTACACCCTGTATCCTTTTATAAACAGAAGACTGACTAATATTGAGAACAGTTTCCAATTCTCTAATTGCGTCCTTTGCATGCTCGAATTTTGCTAAGATGTACTCAAAAAGTCTCCTCTGCAATAAAGAATTCTCGTGGTTCATTTGGGGTATAGCAGTTTATCATTAGTAAATAAAAATGAATACTCATTCTAGTTAATTGTCGAAAATTGATAATTGCCTACAAGAGACTTTAGATTTTATCCGGTTTCGATAATGCTAATTCCGGCTGTTTCGAAATCAGCGGCATACTCAGCTTGTACTTGCTCCTACCTTAGTGCTATTCTAAAGACAATCAGCTGTTCTCTGATGAAATTAACATTCTGTGCTTTCTCAATTATAGAATTGGTCTTTAGATAACTCTTTTTAGAAACGACTTAGTATTGAATAGTCAAGATGCCTACTTGGCTGCACACAGCCTATGTCTTGTCTTTCCTTGAAAACCAAATGAATAAGATGAGCTAAGTTTTTCAATACGATAAGAGTTGAGTGTAAGTGCATTTTTAATCCAAATTTCCAAGTGATGAAAAAATTAAAATTTTTACTGTTACCCTTATTTGTTTTGGGTTCTTTTGTGCTGGGTTATAATCAGACATTAGACCAACGCATTAAAAATATTTACAAACCCCTAGACAAAACGCAAGTTAAAAGTGGCCTACTAATTCATCAGACGCCAATATTCATTTGGCCAGGGAAGTACGATGGTAAGAATACCGAACCGGAGCAGCGACTCAGTCTGGATCAGTTCGGTGTACTTTATGGACAATTCCGTGGTGCTGCCACCCGAAGACAACTCTTACCAGACCCCCAAATCTACCTATCTAAAGTATTGCCTGGTAAAAATCAAAGTAGAGATGTGGTAGAATTGATGTGTATGATGATGACCTTCGATTACATCAAAGCATCAGCGCAAGACCGAAGTCTTGTTCAGTGGTCCGATGGGCAGCTACATGATGTTGGTGGTCGATCTGAATCCCCTTTTTTACAGGATACTTCCTTTGCCTTTACCCTACTGCAAGATGAATTTAAAGGGCTGAGCGTACCATTTAAGCTTTCTTCAGAACTGTTATTCAATAACCTGGGTTGGGAGATCGAAGAAGTAATGATCGATTTTGATGATGGCCGTGGGTTTCGTGTCGTTCCTTTAGATCAGGTTATGGCTATTGAATATCCGCTTGCTGGACTCAAAGAACTGCATCTGCGGTATTTGAAAGATGGACAAGCTTTTGACATGGTTTCAGCTATAACGATTAGTGCACCAAGGGAAAGAATAACTACTGGCCGCAATAACATTCCTTATGATGAAGCCAATCCAGAAACCGTAAGCTTGTCTGGGATGGATTTAAAAATCTTTTCAGCTTGCGACGATGGTACGCTGAGAAAACCACTAATTGTAGTAGAAGGTTTTGGTGGCAATAGCACGCCCGAAGATTTATTTGAGCGCCTAAACCAGCAGACCTCAGAGGGCGAATCGCTAAACAACTACCTGAATACTAATGAGTATGACTTGGTCTGGGTTGATTATGTTGATGCCTTTGCGGCTATTGAAGAAAATGCCGATAACCTAATCGAGGTAATTGACTGGGTGAATAGTCGTAAGTACGCTGATGGCAGCAATGAACCTAATAATATAATCGCGTTTAGTATGGGAGGACTAGTCGCAAAGTTAGCCCTACTCAAAATGTATAATGTTCAAAACCGTGATCCCGAAGTTGAACGTTTTTTTAGCTGGGATTCTCCACTACAGGGAGCGAACTACCCGCTAGGTATCCAGGCATTTCTACGTGATGTAATCTATAATGCCGCAAATTTTGGAGCCAGTACGGCCTCATTGCAAGAAGCCATTTTCTTACTCGACTCTGGTGCGGCCGTGGATTTACTAAAGGCCCGGGTTGAAATAGATTGTCCTACCAATAGTACCTGTCCATTGGAGCTTATTGTTTTACCTCCATCAAACCTCTTTGATGAAATTGAACAACTCGAGTCCATTGCCCCACTCAATCAACGGACTCGACATATTGCTATGGTGAATGGAGCTGATAATGGAGTGCTCCAGAATAACATCAGTTCCGTTATGAAAATTCTGGAATTTAATCTTCAATTAGATGAGGTCGATGGCGTTGGGGCCTGGCAATGGTGCTATGATGTCATCTATGATGCGGATGCTTACGCTGCCACAGCTCAGTCTACACTCATTTACGAAAGAACTATTACCGTTGATATTAGCTTAGGTTGCGAGCCCTTTGCTAACGATGACACAGAGGAAGTTAAACTCATACTAGACCAACCAATGGCGCTGGATAATGTACCTGGAGGGATATCTGATATTGGGTTTTCTGCCCTGCAATCAGGTATACAGACCATGTTGGATGGCCTGAGTCATGTCGAGGAAGAAGAGTTTAACATCCTGATCAACAGCTTCAGCTTCATACCTACAATTAGTTCTATCTACATGCCTGCGGGTACGGACCCAGCTATTGCCAATCCAACCGCCGGGCCTGAGATTGATCGTTGGTCCGCTCCCGTGGCTAATCAGGAGCATGTTTCGATGAATTTGAGAATCGCCGATATTATTGTGAGTGAATTTGATGCCTCAAGCATAGGGCAGTTGACAGGTACGCTTTTTACTGGCCAAACCTACAACTTTGGTCGGACAGTTCCGATCGATAACGAATCAGTTGTTGTGGAGACACAAAAGGTGATTGATCAAGATCTTACTATTAATAATGGAGGGCAACTATGGATTAACAGAGATGGACCAATTGCGTATAATATTCCTTCTAACCCGGCCAATAACTCGCAACAATCATTTACCGTGACGGTACCCGGTGCCTCGTGTGTTGATGATGGAAGCTCCGTGACCGTTACCGCTGCTAGCGGTGGACAACTCATTATTGGTGACTATGCCAGTGGTGTTGATAATATCGGAAGGCTCTACTTCGGAAAAAATGGTAATCTTATCGTGAACGGTGACGAGGGGGTTCTGATTGAGCGATTTAGTACGCTTAGTTTTGCAGGAGGTGCTACAATGACAATTAACTCGGGCGGTACCGTGGAAGGAGCCCGCAAGTCGATGCTATTCGTCAACGATAAGAGTGAGGTTCGCATTGAAGATGGAGGTATGTTACTCTTAGAGCAAGAGGCCACTGGTTATATCGGTGATGGTGCCAAGGTACACGTTACACCTGGAGGAACACTCCGCTTGAGTGAAGGCGGCCAATTGATAGTACAAGCTGGGGGGATTCTAGAAATTGATGCAGGCGCCGATTTGGATTTATACTGGCACGCCTCTAATATTCTCGTAGAAAAAGGGGGAGAACTGATCATTAATGGTACGTTTGAGTTTGATGGATACGGGTATTTTCAGTTTGATAGAGACCATATTTTTACGCAAAATGCTCCGCTAGTTCTTGATGGACAAAATGATCGTTTTCTGCGGCTCAACGAGAATGCAAGACTACGGATCAACCATCACGGACTTAACTTTCGAAATGGTGAAGTTGAATATCGAGAAGGAGCGGTGATTGAAGTTGCCCCGGGAGCTGAGGTTGATGCCTGGAATATGAAGTTTGAAAGTATTGCTAATGATGCTTACTACAATATAGGCTTTCAAATAAGTGAAGCCAGTAAAATAGAAATGTGGTTTGTTGAATTTGAAAGCCTATCGACCGGTTTATTGGTGAATCACAATTTTACTGATCTTGATTTCGAGATTCGTCATTCTGAATTTTCAAATTGTAGAGCTGGACTTGAGGCAGGATATATGGAATACCTGAGATTGGTTGATGTTGATTTCTGGGCCCGGGAGAATGGCGTGCAGGCATTGTTCACTGATCAGATAAGTACGTTGTCAATCAGTGGGGGAGTTATCTCCAATTATGATAATGGTTCTGCCAGCGCAATTCAGGTCCAAAACACGGAGAATATGAACCTCTTTGGAACGCACGTCGTTGAAAACCGTCGCGGGATTTTGCTAGAAGATGTTTTTGCCTTACGTGTATTTGCTGGACTCATTGGCAGGAATAGTATAGTCGGAATTGACGTTCCAATCAAACAAGATGGAACTGGTAACGAGTCAAATATATTCTTGTTTTCTCAGGCCCAGGTAAATCAA
This sequence comes from Bacteroidota bacterium, assembly GCA_039816955.1. Classification (GTDB taxonomy): domain Bacteria; phylum Bacteroidota; class Bacteroidia; order Chitinophagales; family Saprospiraceae; genus Lewinella. The sequence goes on along the minus strand of JBCBWU010000018.1, from coordinate 46,612 downwards.
AATGAAATAGGTATCCATGTGGAGCAGGGTAAAATCAGCAACTCTACTAACGAATACTACGGTATGGTGACTTTGGATTGTGCCGAAATGCGAGATAACACCAAGGGGATTAAAGGAGAGGATGTCCTGCTGAATATCGATGCGTACGTAAACGCTGGAACGACTGATGCTTCGATGATTCGGCCAAATAGAATTTACGGGAGCGGTCGTTACTTTGAAATTTGCTACAGTGCAGAAAGCGAAGTTGATGAAGTCCTAGCTAAAGGAAATTACTGGGGGGGTGGGCTTCCATCATTTTGGCAATATCAACTCAACAATCCAACTACTCAATGTGGTACTTTTGGTGGGATCTTAAATGCTAGCGACCCAGAGGACACCCTTCCCATTGGCTGTAATGATGAAGATGGTCCGATTGAGCCACAGGATGATACCGTTGGAGGACCGATCATCAACTTTCCTGAAGATAGTCTGAGGGGAGGGGGCCCGAGCTGTATATTTACATCTAATGACGGCCCGATTGAATTGCATACCATCCATGAAGATGCCTATAACTTGTTCAGGGCTGGTATGCACAGTGAAGCCACCGACCAGTTTGCTATTACGGCTGGGGTTTCCACCTTTACTACGTCTACCTCTACAGCAGTTTGTAAGCAATACATTAATGTAGGGCGAGTAATGGCCAGGGGCCAAACGGTGCAACTCCAAGTAATTCAGGAAAATCCTTTTTCGCCCAATATTACTCCTTCCGAAATTGCACTGGTTTATCCCAATCCAGCGGGAAATATGGTCAATTTGGAATTCAAAGAGGAAATCGCAACGGTAAACATTATGGACCTTATGGGGCGAAAAGTTTATTCCAGGCAAAACCTCAACGATATGATCAGTATTGACATATCAACATGGGAAGAGGGAGCTTATTTAGTCGAAATCAGGTCTAAAAACACTAATTCGATTTATCATAAGCGCCTAGTAGTAGTTCGATAATCCATCGAAAATGAAGGACGATACCTTGTGCTTTTTCATTAATCAAGTACAATAGAAGCGAGTCATCTCGGAGTTCAGAACAACCTGGACTCCGGGATGCTTGTTTTGTGACTAATCATCTCAGCATGCTATAAGTTAGGACCTTTTGCCTAAATTAGACTGCAAGCTATTTGTGACCAAAATCTTTAGTCCACTTTACCAGCGGAAGCCTAAAGTCAAGACAAAATTCTCCCGTACAATATCATTATCCACAAAGGACTGTGGCGCATCGGCCGTTAGGTACGGAGTATAGGTAGTGAGGTTGCCGCTACGGCGGTAGGCCACATCTAAAAAGTAGCCACGCTTGCGTACACCGGCTCCCAAGCTGATCGTATTATAAAGGGTATCGTCACCTTCAATAGCTGATTGCTGAAGGCCGAAGCCCGCGCGTAAGCGAAAGTCGTTTAATACGTATTCTCCACCCGTTCGTAAACGTATGGCGCCAGTTAAGTTGTCTTCGTTTTCTTGATTCAACTCTGACTCAATCTGGTTGAGCCCATCAAAAATGAACTGGTTGCCACCGAAGTTCACGTATTCAATCTCACCCGAAAGGAAGCCGTTTTTGCCAAATACGGTTCCTACACCACCCAGGAAACGCCAGGGGGTACGCAGGCGATAATTGAATTCACCGGTGGGCGACTCTGCGTTGAGTGCTTGACTTGGCTCGTCTGGAAGCGTGAAGTCGTAGGTCAAATTGGTTTCAAAAGTCTCGTCAATTTGGTAGTAGGTTGGGGTATGGATAGCCATACTCAAGCGCAGGGCCTGGTGAGCACGATAGATGACCCCCAACTTAAGATTGATGCCTGTGCCGTTGGCGATGAGCGTTTGGTTGTACGCCAGATTGTTAAAGACGGGTACCTCAGCAGTAGTGTCAAATTCCCGGTAGCTTTTCCGTTCCTCGAATTCCATAAACGGCACAGCCAGAGAGAATCCCCAGAGGACTTTGTTGCGCACATTACCGGAAAAGCCGAAAGAAAGCTCGTCTACTTTTCCTTGGCGCTCGACAAATTCTTCCCGGTCAATATTTGCGGTGGGAAAGTCGGTGAGGTCGCTGAAATAGGGAGGGTTAGCCTGTCCGTCTACCGTAAATAGTGCTCCAGTATCAAAGCCTAAGCCAGACTCAAAATCGTCGAGTCCAGAGTCATTGGCCAGCTCTTCAAAACGTTGTACGATACTACCATTGGAGAAGCCCTGGTAGAAAAACTCTTCGTGGAATTCAGCAATTCGGTTCAGGCCAATGGCAAAGTTGAACGTCTCCATTCCTCGTCCGCCACGAGAACTGGTGACGATGCCGATATTAGGGATGTTAAATTTAACGGCGGTTTCACTCAGTGGATTTCCGCCGCCACCGGTAAGGGTAGAATTAATAGAGTTAATGTACAAGCCTCCACTGATCATAAACTCCGATTTTCGCAGCCAGCCCAAACCTGCGGGGTTGGTGCTCATGACGGAGAAATCTGCGCCCAATGGACCTAAGGCTGAACCCGCACCCATAAATCGGGCGGTACCAATAGGATCAAAATTGGAATAGCGCAAGGCATCACTAAAGTTCTGTGCGTTGATGCTCAGTGAAAAAATTAAGGCTAGGCTTATACCAAGCGGTTTGAATACATTCATTTCTCAGTAACAGTTTGTAGTCAGCCACCTTAACATATAGCGAAGGTGGACGTATTTGGTTTGGGGTAGGGCGTATGGGCCAATTATTTCTGGCCTTGGTGTGAAGTCTGCTAGGTGCTATAAAAAACGGGTGGAAATGCTGCCACCTCCACCCGTATATCCTTTATAGAAACCTAAGTTCTGCTATATCGTTTAGCTTAGCCTCCGCGACGAGAGCTGCTGCTGCGGCTTGAAGACGAACGAGACGAGCTTGAACGGCTTGAAGAACTGCGGGTGCTGGAGCTACGGCTGCCAGAACTGCGATTAATACTGCTGCTGCGGCTAGAGCTACTGCGGCTTGGGCTGTAGCCAGAACTGCGGCTGCTGCCACTACTACGCGAGGTGCTTGGGCGGCTAGAGCTGCTGCGGCTTGGGTTGTAACCAGAGCTACGGCTGCTGCCTCCGCTACGCGAAGTACTTGGACGGCTGCTGCGTGAAGTGCTAGGTCGTGTGCTTCTAGACGTACTTGGCCGTGTACTGCGTGAAGTACTTGGACGGTTGCTACGCGTACTTGGTGCCGGACGAGTAGATGGCCGCGTACTTGGACGTGTAGTTGGCTGACGGTTGGAACGCGTGCTGGTATTAGGCCGCGTGCTTGGCCGTGTACTTGGTGCCGGACGTGTGCTCGGGCGGGTACTGGGTCGCGTACTAGGCTGTACCCGACTGTTGTTGCCACGAGAGCTATTCGCATTAGGCGCAGCACTTGGGCGTGTGCTCGGACGCGTACTAGGGGTAGTACGAGAAGGCTCACGTGGTGGTGCTAGCTCGCGAGTACCAGTATTGCTTGGAGCAGTACGATTATTGTACGTATTGCTTGGGCGGGTACTTCTAGTAGCAGGCGTCGTTACAGGTTCCCGTCTTACCGTCGGCGTGGTAGCTGTGCGGCCAGACTGTGGGCTACTGTAGTCTCGGGTACGTCCACTATTTGGCGTAGCGGGACTCAAGGCGCGGCCGCTTGGAGCCGTTGTTGTAGTAGTGCCACGAGTGCGGTCACGTTCTGCTAAAGAGACCGTTCCTGGTGCGCTAGCGGCTGTTCTACCACTGCCGTTTGTAACCAGGCCACGAGTACGGTTATTTGTACGGGCAGCAACACTATTGCCAAAGCGGCGTGGTCCGTAGGTTACGTTACGCACGTTATTGTCATTGTAGACATTGACCGTGTTGTAGACAAAGTTGTTGCCCCAGGCTGGTGGACAGTAAAAGCCACCTCCGCCAAAGCCACCACCGAAGCCGCCGCCCCAGCGATTCCAACTATTAAAACCGAAGCCTCCACCGCCCCAGCGGTTCCAACGATTCCAGCGGTTGAAGCCCCATGGATTACCGAAGCCGATAGTAACGGATGGTCCGAAAGCGTAAGGGTTGTACCCAAAGTTCCAGGAATTCCAGCGGTTCCAACGGTTCCAAGAATTCCAGCGGTTCCAACGATTCCAGCGGTTAAAGCCCCAGGGGGAGTCGTAAATCAATACGGTGTTTCCGCCGAATGCGAATGGATCATAGTAGAATGCGTCTACGTATACCGGATCAAAGTAGTCGAAGCCGTAGTAAGGTCGATTGAAACGACGAATGCGTGACGTGTACTGGAAATCGTAGTAATCGTCTTCGTAATAGTCGTAGTCGTCATCGTCGTAACTGTAGTCATCATCGTAGTAGTAATCATCATTGGAATTCTGATTCGATGACGTGTTGTACGATCGATCATTGTAACCCGAATCGGTATCCGGATCATAGTACATGTCGTCGTACTGCGCCGAGAGCGCGGAGCTAATCAGCAACAGTGCTGGTAGCAGCATCCACGCTCCTAGGTTTCTATTTCTCATAATCAATGTATTTGGCATAATCACTGCAACACTCATTTTATGCTTGTCAAGCTCTAAATTATTACTTTTGTGCCTGATTTTTAGTTAAGGCGGTATTAAAAGCCCTCTTAAGGATTGTTAAATACTTTTAACACAACGCTTTAACTATTGTTAAGACGCGCTGGGAACCATTTCGTCACTTCCCCGTGTTTATCCTAACACCTTGAGAATCAAACTGCTTCTCTTAAAGGTAACAAACAAATAACGAATCTGGTTGGCCCGTTTCCTACCAGTAAAAACCAGGATAGCTAAACCATGGCAAAAGCGATAACAAACCGGAGTGAAGACTACTCGCAGTGGTATATCGATATTGTAAAGAAGGCCAATCTGGCCGACAACTCCGCAGTGCGCGGCTGTATGGTCATCAAGCCCTACGGTTTTGCCCTTTGGGAAAATATGCGCGACCAGCTCGATAAGATGTTTAAAGAGACGGGCCACGTTAACGCTTATTTCCCGCTTTTCGTGCCAAAAAGCCTCTTCGAAGCAGAAGAAAAGAACGCTGAAGGTTTTGCTAAAGAGTGTGCGGTGGTCACTCATTACCGCCTTAAGGCAAATCCTGAAGAAGCGGGTAAGTTGATGGTTGATCCGGAAGCTAGGCTGGAAGAAGAGCTTGTAGTGCGCCCTACCAGTGAGGCCATTATTTGGAATACCTACCGCGATTGGATTAACTCCTATCGTGACCTTCCTCTTTTGATTAACCAGTGGGCCAATGTGGTGCGTTGGGAAATGCGTACGCGCCTGTTTTTGCGCACGGCTGAATTCTTGTGGCAAGAGGGGCACACGGCTCACTCTACAAAAGAAGAAGCCATCGAGGAGACCAAGCGCATGCAAGAGGTTTACGCCCAATTTGCGGAGGAATATATGGCCATGCCTGTCATCCGTGGTGTGAAGTCGGAAAGCGAGCGTTTCGCCGGTGCGGATGATACCTATACCATTGAAGCTTTGATGCAAGATGGGAAAGCCCTGCAGGCGGGTACTTCTCACTTTCTGGGGCAGAACTTTGCTAAGGCTTTTGATGTGAAGTTTCTCAACGAAAATAACAAACAAGAGTACGTTTGGGCTACCTCTTGGGGGGTATCTACTCGCCTGATCGGTGGTCTGATTATGACGCACTCTGATGATGAAGGCTTGGTACTACCTCCAAAGCTGGCACCAGTGCAAGTGGTAATTGTGCCCATTCCAAAGCCAGTGCCCGAGATTAATGAGGTGGCGGAGAAGATTATGGCCGAGTTGCGTGCTAAAGGTATCCGCGTTCAATACGACACGGATGCGAAGAAGCGCCCTGGCTTCAAATTTGCTGAGCATGAATTGCGCGGTGTGCCAGTGCGCATTGGTATTGGTAAGCGAGATTTGGAGAAAGGTCTGGTTGAAGTCGCTCGCCGTGATACAAAGGAGAAAGAACAACAGCCCTTGGAAGGTGTTACCGACCATGTAGCGCAGTTGCTGGAAGATATCCAGAATAACCTCTTCCAACGTGCCCTGAAGTTCCGTGAGGAGAAGACGACGAGCGTCGATAATTTCGATGACTTTAAGGCCGTCCTGGAGCAAGATATTCCTGGTTTTATTTCTGCTCACTGGGATGGTACCCCGGAAACGGAGCAGAAGATCAAGGAACTCACCAAAGCAACTATCCGTTGTATCCCTAACGATGCGCCTGAGGAGGACGGAGTCTGTGTCTACAGTGGCCAGCCTTCAAAACGTCGTGTCTTATTTGCTAAGGCTTATTAACGGAAGGTGTTGGTGAACCACCAACATAACGGCAGGAACTAAGAAATCAGTTCAGGGGAGCGGGTATTTAAGTACTCGCTCCTCTCCTGTTTTTATACTCCCCATATTGAGAATGTAGCCCTGTTGAAGAAAAGATAATAGTGAGTTTACGTTGATGTGTAAATAGTCTGTATCTTAGATCATTAGAGGCTAGTAATTGATACTATGCTGAGCGAGAAAGAATTACATCAATTACGGCAAGTGTTGGTACCCTATTTGCCGTTGCTAGAAAAAACTGCTGAATCCATTATGGATCAGGAGATTTCTAATTATCCAGTCTTCGTCCTTTATCAACAAGAAGAAAATGCTGGTTTGGGTATCCCCGTAGTGGCCGCAGATGCCGAAAAAGGGTCTTGGTCTATCAATGTTTCCACTTTAGAGGAGTTGGCCACAAAAAAAGTGGTGGCAATGGAGAACGTTGAGCGCTTTACTTCCGTATACAAGACCAATACTAAAGCACTTTGTTGCTTAGTATGGAACGGAGGCAGCGCGCAGATTGTCTTTATTCCAGGCACTAAGCAGCAAGAATAAACGACACAAAACTATGAGAAAAGCACCCATACAACGATCTATGCGTTCGGCTTTGCCGGACAATCGTTCGGTGGTGCAGGTGCTTCTGATTGAAGATGATGCCAGCTATGCCGACCTGGTAAAGATTTTACTATCTGCTAATCCAGAGCCAGAATGTGAAGTTTTTGTTGCTAGTACGCTCGAGGATGGGATGCAAGCGCTAGAAGAGCGACAAGATTTCGACGCGGTTTTACTGGATTTATCGCTACCGGATAGCGAAGGTTTAGATACGCTCCTGACAGTCCTCAATGCTTTTCCTACTATTAATGTAATTGTCCTCACCGGTTCTGATGATCAAGAACAGGGTGTCCTAGCTGTGGGTGCCGGTGCGCAAGACTATCTGGTTAAGGGTAATTTTGAGCCCAGTCATCTGGCGCGAGTACTACGCTTCTCGATGGAGCGTAAGCAGATTTTGATGCGTCTTGAGGAGGCACAACGGATCGCTAAGATTGGTAACTGGGAATTTCGCCCAGCGGATAATTATTTTTTTGCGAGCCCTCAGATTTACGAGATGTTGGGGGTGGATGTAGTGAAGACTCAAGGAACTTACAGCGATATTGAGCAATCGAGCAGTCCGCTTCATTTTTTACTAGTGCACGAATCCTATCCGCTTGAGGATGAAATTACCGAGAACCTCGAACTAACAAGTCAAGACGGGAGCAAAACCTTTTTCCAACTAAATAGCCGGCGTGCCTATCGGGATGATGACATGTTATCATACGTGGGGACACTGCAGGATACCACCCTGCAGCGCAAGACGGAGGAGTTGCAGCGTGCACAAGAGCTGGCGGAGGAAACCGCACGGGTACGCGAGCAGGTTATTGCTACCGTGAGCCACGAGCTACGTACGCCAATGAATGCCATAGTGGGAATGAGCCATTTGCTGGCGGATACAACTATGAGCGGAGAGCAACAGCAGTACGTAAGTGCAGTGCAAGAGGCGTCGCAACTGTTACTGGGTATCATTAACGATATTCTTTTGACCTCCAGCTTGCAGAATGATGCGCTCCAGCTCAAAGAGGCTGCTTTTGATCTAGTCCTTACCTCCCGAAGGATTGTGGAGATGCTACGACCCAAGGCTGTGGCCAAGGGGTTAGAGCTCAATTTTCAAGTTGACCCCTGCCTGCAGAGTCGTGTAGTTGGAGATAAAAAGCGAGTGAGCCAGGTGCTCTACAATATCCTGGGCAACGCAATTAAGTTTACTAACGAGGGGAAAGTTGAATTAGCCATTCTTTGTGGGAATGAAGAAGCAGGAGAGACTTTAGAACTACGCATTGCGGATACGGGGCCGGGTATTCCAGTTGAAAAGCAGGCTGATATTTTCTTAGCCTTTAGCCGTCTTAAGCATACCGTGAGCACGGATGAAGGTACTGGATTGGGCTTAAGCATTGCGCAGGAGCTAGTGAGGCGTATGGGAGGGCAAATTCGCTTGGAATCAGAACTGGGGCAAGGGGCTACTTTTACGGTAGTACTACCATTGAGAGTAGCCGAGACGACAGATGCTCCAGCTCAACAGATACCAATACCTCAGGAAATAAATGACTGCCCGGTGGAGCGGATTTTGCTAGTTGAGGATCACGCTATGAACCAGATTGTACTGGAAAAAACACTGGAAAAGAGATGGCCAAATTTGACAGTGCGCATAGCATCTACGGGAGCTGAAGCACGCAAGTGGTGGCAACAAGAGGAGTTTGATTTGATCCTAATGGACATCCAGCTGCCCGACGATGATGGTTTCTCCCTTACCCAGGAATTACGTGCCAGCAAAGAGGGGTATAATAACCAAACCCCGGTACTGGCAATGACTGCCCAAACACAGATTACAGCTGATGAACGTTATCTGAAGGCTGGAATGGATGACTACATATTGAAGCCTTTTAACCCAGAGGACTTGTTTAGAAAAATAACCCAACACACTAACAATAAGCACAACTCAACATGATGACTAAAAACACTTCACTCAACCTTCAGTACCTCGAAACCATGTCTGGTGGGGATCGTAGTACAATGAAGACGCTGATGGAAACCTTGCTAGGTGAATTGAATAGTAACAAAACAACCGCTCGGCGTTTATACCAGCAGCAGCGCTGGTCAGATTTAGACCGCTTTTGTCACCACTTTAAATCTACCCTCGTTTTTTCAGGGAATTCCAAACTGATTAATGCAAATTTGCAACTCTGGGACTTGGCCAAGAACGCTGGCGGTAACCCTACCGAGGGCAAAAAGATTATTGCTGATTTGGAGCGGCAGTGCCAACTGGTAGCCCGAGAGCTTAGTCAAGTGTTGAAAACAATCTAGTATATGAAAGGTATTATCCTGGCCGGAGGCCTGGGCACTCGCCTCTATCCACTCACCTTAGCTGTGAGTAAACAATTGATGCCAGTATATGATAAACCAATGATCTATTACCCGCTGTCGACGCTGATGGCAGCGGGTATTAGAGATATCCTCATTATTTCTACGCCCAAAGACTTACCCCATTTTGAAAAGCTCCTGGGGGATGGATCAGAAATTGGCTGCAACTTCAGCTACGTTCCCCAATATGAGCCCAATGGGCTGGCTCAAGCATTTGTGCTAGGTGAAGATTTTATCGCTGGTGATGCCGCAGCTTTGGTTTTAGGAGATAATATCTTCTACGGAGTTGGGCTAGACGAGCAGCTTCAAACTTGTGCTGATCCAGATGGCGGTATAGTTTTTGCCTATTGGGTAGCAGATCCTGAGCGCTATGGAGTAGTGGAGTTTTCTGACGATTTCCGGGCTTTATCCATCGAAGAAAAACCAGTCCAACCAAAAAGTAGCTACGCTGTCCCGGGCTTGTATTTCTATGATAATCAAGTAGTAGATATTGCTAAAAACTTGAAACCTAGTGCCCGAGGTGAATATGAGATCACGGATGTAAACAAGCACTACTTGGAGATGGGTAAGTTACAAGTAAATGTACTGGGCCGTGGCGTGGCCTGGCTGGATACCGGAACACATAAGTCGCTCATTCAAGCCGGGCAATTTATCGAAGTGATCGAAGAGCGGCAAGGCCTCAAAATTGGCTGTATCGAAGAAGTCGCTTACCGGCAGGGATATATAGATGCTGCTCAATTGGAAAAACTAGGGCATAAGTATCTCAAGAGTGGATACGGAGAATACTTATTACAACTATTGGCAAGAGAACAGTAGCGGATGTCAACCTTACAATGCCGGTAATCGTTCGCTGTACATATACTTTGCTATCTAGCGAGTTGCATCAGATCACTAACCATTAATGCCAATCCATTCATGACCACCCGACCTATCGCCAAACCAGCCTCTCATCAACATCCTGCCTGGTCTTCTGTCTACATTGATAAACTACCAGATGATGGTCAGGTCCTTGATCATCTAGCCAGTGGACTGGAAGACCTGCTCCAAACCATTGAACCACTTACCGAAGAAAAATTACTTTATCGCTACGATGAAGGTAAGTGGACCATCAAGGAGGTGCTAGTGCACCTTATGGACGCTGAGCGTGTATTTACTTACCGCGGTCTACGCTGTTCACGACACGACAAAACGCCCATGCCGGGTTTTGATCACAACGCTTACGTTCCCGTTTCCGGCGCTAATGAGCGTGATATCAAGGGCATTATAGCAGAGTATCGAGCGCTGCGCGCTGCCACAATTGCTTTCTTTAGCCACTTAACCGACGAGGCGCTCGACGAAGTAGGCGAGGCGAGTACGCTAGCTTCTAGTGGCCGCGCCATGGTATATATGATCGCTGGGCACGAACGTCACCATTTACAGATCATCAAAGAGCGGTATTTGGGTTGAAATTAGAATTAGGATGACAATTAGAGTTAGAATGAGAATTAGAGTTAGAATGGGCAGGTAAATTCACATTCTAATCCCCCTAACTTGCTTCTAACTTCACTACGATCCGCTTCGAGGCGGGGGTAATACTGTGTTCGGCGTAGCTATCGATAGGAACGAGTACGTTGGCCTCGGGAAAGTAAGCGCCCAGGCAACGCTTGGGGATATCGTAGGGGACCAATAAAAAGGCCTCTGCTACGCGCCGTTCGCCACCGTGCTCGTTGATCAGTTGTACCTGCTGGCGGGCTTTCCAACCACGTTCGGCCATGTCCTCTGGATTCATGAAGACTACCCGGCGCTCGTTTTTGATACCCCGGTAGCGATCATCCAAGCCGTAGATGGTGGTATTGTATTGATCATGGCTGCGCACGGTCATGAGTAGGTATTCGTCCTGCGCTAGCTCTTGCTTAGGTACGGCATTCACGGTAAAGTGTGCCTTACCATCGGGAGTGGGGAATTGACCGTCTCTAGGGCCATTAGGTAGGTAAAATCCGCCATCCTTTTCCCTTACTTGCTCATTATAGCCAGCGAAGGCGGGAATCGTTTGGGCAATGGCATCGCGAACATGGTCGTAATTACCCACCCAAGCCATCCAATCTACCGGTTGCTGTGGCCCTAAGACTGCGGTGGCTAAGCGTCCAATGATATCCGGTTCACTGAGGAGCTGTTGAGAAGCTGGTGGCAGAATGCCCTTGCTCCGGTGCACAATACCCATGCTATTTTCGACGGTTACAAACTGTTCGCCCTGGTCTTGTACGTCTTGCTCGGTACGCCCCAAACAAGGCAGTATCAAGGCCCGCTTACCAGTGACCAGATGGCTACGATTGAGCTTGGTGCTTACGTGGGCCGTTAGCTGACAGTTTTGTAGCGCTGCCGCGGTATAGGCTGTATCTGGTGATGCTGAGAGGAAATTGCCCCCCAGGGCAAAAAAGACTTTGGCCTTGCCTGCGTGCATAGCCTGGATAGCGGGAACGGTAGCGTACCCGTGCTCACGGGGCGGTTGAATACCGAAATTCTTAGCCAAACTATCCAGAAATGCCGGTTTAGGAGCTTCCCAAATACCGACTGTTCGATTGCCTTGGACATTGCTGTGACCACGCACCGGGCAGGCACCGCTGCCGGGGCGACCAAACGCACCTTTCATGAGGAGTAAGTTGACAATTTCCTGGACATTGGCTACTCCGTTCTCGTGTTGTGTGATGCCCATGGCCCAGCAAATAATCATGCTTTTGGCCTTGCGGATCATCTCCACTGCTTCTAGAATGGAGGCGCGAGCTACGCCGCTGGCTTCCGCCAAACTAGTGAAGTCTTGCTTGCGTAGGTCTTCGATGAATTCTTCGTAGCCGGTAGTTTTCTCCGTTACGAAATCCCAGTCCAAGATGTTACCACCTGTTTCGCGGTCTTGATGCCACAAGCGCAGCATGATGGCTTTAAGCAGCGCTACATCACCGTTTACGGCTACGGGTAGATAGAGATCGGTGAGTTGGGTACCACCACCTAGCATTTTACCTAAGTGCTGGGGATTGACGAAGTTGGTCAGCCCGGCTTCCTTGAGTGGGTTGATGGAGATGATTTTACCTCCGTTTTCCTTACATTTCTCCAGTGAGGAAAGCATACGTGGATGATTAGTGCCAGGGTTTTGTCCCATGATGAGGATGAGGTCTGACTGGTGTAAATCATCTAGCGTTACTGTTCCTTTACCAATGCCAATGGTTTTGGAAAGTCCATAGCCACTGGACTCGTGGCACATGTTAGAGCAATCCGGAAGATTATTGGTGCCAAAGCTACGTGCAAAAAGTTGGTACATAAAGGCCGCTTCGTTGCTGGTGCGGCCAGAGGTGTAGAAAAGAGCTTCGTGAGGCGATTTAAGTCCGTTAAGTTCCTTAGCCAAGAGTGAAAAGGCATCGTCCCAACTAATGGGTTGATAATGGGTAGCGCCCTCTTCTAAGACGAGCGGCTCCGCCAAGCGTCCTGATTTGCCCAATTGAAAGTCGGACCACTGGCCTAGGTCGGCAATAGAATGCTGCTTGAAAAATTCGCGCCCGATGGTTTTCTTTTGCGCCTCTTCGGCTATCGCCTTAATGCCATTTTCACAATATTCCCCTAATTTACTACGCTCATCGTCGGGATCAGGCCAAGCGCAGCCGGGGCAATCAATACCTCCCTTTTGGTTGAGCTTAGCTGACACCCGCAGTGCTTGCCCTACCTTCATGTATTTGGTAGCCTGGCCAAGCGCAGCGGTTACGCCCGGAAGCCCAGCAGCCTTTTCCTTTGGTCGCTTGATTTTCAGGCCAGTATGTTCTTTTGGGGTCTCATAGGGAGGCTTTTCAGCAGACATCTTAGCGGCAACATTTGGTTAGATGGCTAAAAATAAGGAATAGGGTGCGGAACCTATTGTGCAGAGAAGGACCAACTCATAATTTATTCCCTTTGGTAACGTTCAAAACAGAAAAGCGCCATGAAGACTCGTCCTTTTCTCCTCTGTATTCTGATTGCTATCGGTATGTCGTGTAGTTCTCAAACTGGTGACCCAGTGATTCAGTGCTTGGAGGAATTTGTAGCTACGGAGCCTTACAGTTTAGATTTTGCTGCCCTAGAACAAGCTCTAATTATGGATGGAGTATTGGAAAGTGCAAATGGGCAAGCCTACCGGAAAATGGTAGTGGAAATGATGCGGAAAGATGATCTGACTTTATTGATACCTGCATCAGTCCAGTTTGAAGCTATACCGGAGGCGCACTATTGTTACTCGCGTGCCGAAGGTGAGCCACCGCCTCTTCTTCATAAGTTGTTGCAGGCCATTAATAAGGTGCGTAGCGCGCCTACTGTATCTCCGAATTTCTTAATGGGAGCTTTTCTGAACAATTTTCCAGAAGCAGATTGGGAAGAACCTCTTACCCCTCATTTATTCTATAGTTACCTTAATACCAGCCTTGCGCTGACCGAAAGAAAAATGGTGAAATTACCTCCTTGGTCTGATGAGGAGCCAGATATTACTCAGGTAAAGGAACGTAATGTCTTTTCTGTGCACGTTAATGCTGAAGATCAAATTTTGGTGCGAGGCGAGGTAGTGGAGCTTGGAGATTTACGTGAAATGACGAAGCTTTTTATTTCTAATCCAACGCAGAGCGAAGATCTTGCTGAGTCTCCACAAAAGGCGATCATTAGCCTCAAAAGTGACCGTGGTACTTCCTACAAAGTTTATCTAGATGCCTACAATGAGTTAAAAGGCGCGTACTGGGAGCTATGGGATGCTTATTGTCAAGCCAAATTTAATCGGTCGTATAGTGATGATTTACCGATCAATATTCAAAAGGCGGTAAAGACAGCTATTCCTTTTATCATATCAGAGGCAGAGCCCACTAGTCTGGGGGAGGAATAAGTGAAGGGGGGGCATCCATTCAAGCAACCCTTAGTCCTTAGTCTACGCTTCCTCTTTCTCTAAAGGAGCGGTAAGTTCTGTTTCCCAGGGCCTGCCTTTAGGCTCGGGAATGAATCGAATTTGGTCAAGTAAGTAAATAAGAAAGGCGAGGTGATAGTATCCTATTTTTGTGAATTTCTCCTTAACGTACATGCTTGAGGTTTTAGCTGCTTAGCGTAGTATGCAATGTTAATTTGTCCTCCGCTTTTCGCAATGGGTGTAATAAGCTATATATCCTCATTACCCTAGACTATTACTCTTTTTCACTCTCGTTGGATTTGATCCACTCCAGTATTTGCTCTATGGGAAGCTGTTCGATGGTTCTTCCGTTGCTTGTCGTGGTTTGCGCAGCGAAGAGTGAATTGATAATGGCTTCTTCTGTAGCCTCAATAACGGCAAGAAAGAGCGGAGACATGGCATCGTTATGCAGTACTGTTTGCGGTAGTAAGCGTCCTTCATTCCTATACGGTACTCGGATCTCCTCGACGGTTGAAAAGGCGATAACGTAGTCACCACTGCCATTGGATGCGATTCCTCCTGTTCGAGCTAGCCCCAGCATGGCCCGCTTAGCGAGGCGCTCCAGGTTGCGAGAATCAAGTGGAGCATCAGTAGCTACTACAATCATGCAAGACCCATCGGCATCGTTCTGAAGTTGATCTCGAAAGTAGTAACGCTCCAGATTTTTACCCACGGGTACTCCACCAATTTGTAGGACACCACCAAAGTTGGATTGGACCAAGACTCCAACGGTATAGCCTCCCAAACTTTCTGGCAGCAGCCTCGAAGAGGTTCCAATACCCCCTTTGAAACCAAAGCAAACTGTTCCGGTACCCGCTCCGGTATTTCCTTCTTGTACCGGTCCATCACTTGCAGCATTAATCGCAGCAAGGACATGTGCTTCCGTAATTTTTCGAGCTCGAATATCATTGAGCCGTCCATCGTTGGTTTCTCCAACGACTGGATTAACCGAGCGAACATCTTCATTCCCTTCTTGCTGCAAGGTGTAGCTGATTAAGGCATTGGCTGCAGTTGGTACACTTAATGTATTGGTGAGCACAATGGGCGTTTCCAGATTACCCAGTTCCTTAACCTGGCTGTAACCAGCTAGCTTGCCGAAGCCATTGCCTAAGTAGATGGCAGCGGGAATCTTATTTTGGAAAATATTCCCTGCATAGGGTAGGATAGCGGTAACACCAGTGCAAATATTATCATCTTCGATCACGCTGAGCTGGCCTACCTGTACTCCCTCTACATCAGTGATAGCGTTCAAAGGTCCGGGTTCCATTACACCGAAAGGTACGCCAAGATCGCGTGCACGTTCCTGTGCCATGAGGGATAGGTTTAGGATGAGCAATAACAAAAAAGGGAGTGGTTTTTTCAAATTTTGTTTGATTTTAATTCGAAAAAAATTTTAGTTAAATTGCGTGTGAGCAATAAGAAAAGCCACTAATTTTGAGACTCTTTTCCTTCGCCTAAGCGCGCTCACAGGCGATTAAATTCGATGGCTAATATTCCAGGTTTTTCTGTTCAAATAGGATTTTGTTGGTCCTGATAGTGAGATGTCATTGTCGGGAGTGTGAGCATGCAGTACACGGAGCGCAGCGTAGTAATCCCATGCTTTCGTCCACGAGGTGGATGGAGGTCATGTCCCGGACCAGGAGAGGGTGGGCTCTGACGATCGAATAGAATTCGATGTCAGAATCCTGATATTCCACCTTAGTGGAGTCGTCAGGGCCCGCCGAAGGCGGTAGATCCCAAACTAAAAACCTCGTCCATGATTTATCTAAAATCACTATTGAGTCCAAAACTTCCTATTGCACCACTACTTCCACTGCCCTCGACCCTTTCCCATTCCGAATATACAGCACGTACGTACCCGCTGGCATTCCCGCCAAAGACCAACTCACGTCGAGTTGAGTATTCTTGGCGTGCGCCTCTTCTCGCAGTAGTTGACCATTTAGGTTGTATAGCTGCAAACGATACTCATCAGCAATATCAGGGGCATTTACCTGTACTCGCAGCCAATCTTGCGTGGGATTAGGGGAAACTGTAACCTCGGCTGCGTCTAGGATATTTTCAGTAGCCACGTCGATAAATACATTGGCTAGGGTATATTCTCCGGGTAGTATTGGCTCTAGACGAGCAAGGCCACCGTTACCAAAGGGTGAAATCTCTGCGTAGGGGTAGATCTCCCACTCACTATCAAAAGTAGGGCGGTACATCATTTGCACAGTTTCTATACCTTCTTGCAAGAGTTCAAAGTCCAGGTCACTTTCCCCACCATTGAAACGAATGAAAGACCGCATTTCAAAATCATTAGGGAGTATGCCCTGAACTGACCAGTAGTGCGTGTTGGAAACCACCACCTCCTCCGGGTTCTGAGCTTCATCCGCTGCTGTCCAGTGGTGGACTACATTCAAGAGCGCAGAGTCACCAGCAGAAATGTTTTCGACATTGAGTGTAAAGAGGTTGGTGCCAGCTATATTTTGTGGCCCGGGCTCAGTGATCTCATAGCTACGGTTCATGCGACCCATATTAAGCGTCTGCTCAAAATTGATGATCGTCATGACAGGCTCGAACGGGAGCGTGAAAGTGGCTGTACTCAGCTCGTCAGAAGCGCGCATTTGCATAGTTTCTGCCGTCCAGTCGGCAGCAAAGAAGGTAATACCTACAGGTTCATTGGTGTGGTAGCTATCTGTGGCTCGCAGCTTTTGCTGTACGGTTACTTCTACTTCAAAGTCATTACCTGTCGGAGTTACAATCATTTCCTCCAGCTCGTAATTAGAAAAACCTGTGCTGAAAATCCAATCATCAAAGAAGGGGCCCATATCTAATCCACTTATGGTACTTAAATAGTCTCTGTACTCTTCGGCATCTACCGCACTGAAAGCCAGGTCGGTTAGTACGGCTGTTTGTGCTGATGAGAATAGACTGTCACCCATATAACTGCGCATATTGTGCATTACTGCTGCTCCCTTGTTGTAAGTATGCACACCATAGGTTTGCTCATAGGGAATGCCCGAAAGTGGTTGGAAGCCATCATCTTCAATGTGAGCAGTACGGAGCACTAAGGTTTGATTTGATCTCATCTGCTCAATGAAATCTTCTTTGCCAAAAACATATTCTGTGAACAGATGGGCACAATACTCAGCGTTGCCCTCCTTAATCCACATGTCTGCCGGAGAGCTTAAGGTTGTAATATTACCCCACCAATGGTGCGCGAGCTCGTGTGCCATGAGGCGGTTTTGGTTAAAGTTGGGGCCAGAAATGCCAACAAACTCTGGATACGCAATAAGGTGTACATGCTCCATGGCTCCGACAGGCGTAAGGACAAACCCTACTCTACTCCAAATGTAGGGGCCGTACCAACTCTCAAAAGCATCGATAGCATCGCCTAAGTACACAAAAGAATCATCCATAGCACCGATGTTGTCAGGACTGGCCACAAACTGAATGGGGTGTGTGCCATACTGCCCGGTATGCGTGGATTCTATGGTCGCAAAATCAGAAACTGCAATCCCCACGAGATAGGTTGTCATCGGTTCATTAATCCGGTAGGAGCGGCGAATTCGAGTATCCTCCAGGGCTACTTCTTCCACAAAATCTCCGCTGCAATAGGCTTCCCGACCATTGGCACTGATAATGTTAAGATCATAAGTGGATCGCTCAACAAAGTTGTCAAAACAAGGGAACCAACTACGCCCGAAGTTGTACGGATTTTCCCCTAGACCAATGCCTAAATTGTAGGCCATATCATTAGTGAAAGCTAGTCCACCAAAGTTAGAAGCAGCTATGGTGGGAGTACCACGGTAGTAGACTTGCACATCATGACTCATTTCTGTGTCCAAGCCAGCAGGGAGGTTGATGGTAATGAGGTTTCCGTCGTAACTGTATTCAATCAGACTTCCGTCAAACTGTATTGAATCAATAGAGAGTTGGAGTAAATCCAAGACTATTTGCGTGGTGGTCTCCTCCAAAAACACAAAGTTGATGGTGCAGCTACCTTGAATGCTGCGATTAGAAAAATTAGTGATGTCTAAGTCGATAGTGTAGTTGAGGATATCCAAACTATCACTGCGTGTTTGCGACTGGACAAGCAGGTTTTTTTGGGCAGGAGTAGGTTTTTGAGGACGAATTTGGTGGTGCTCAAGATATCGATTCCCTTGAACCGGATACCTAGGTTGACTGGTTGCTGCAGAAATGAAAGACAGAATGACAACTAGACCGAGTAGATAACGCATGCACGTGAGGTTTTACTAACTTTCCTAAAATTAGCAAAATTCGTTTCATACGAATTACCACCGCTGTTACCTTATGTCTGCTACTTGGCAGACTATTATCACTAAATGCTTAGGTTGCTCGTTTGCACCGTAGACAACGCTTGGATACTGCTATTGAGAGCGTGTAAGTTGGAATGACCATTTTCTAGTCTAGAGAGCCAGATCGCCCGGTTTAAGAATGGAGGCCACTCTCGATCAGGCGCAGATTCTTACCTTTCTTTATTTTCAATAATTTCTGAAACAAAAGAAAATTATCCTACGTTATAATAATAGACACCAATAAAAATGCCTTATGACTACTACTCAGAAAATTATCCTATACGACGATAATTGCCCCCTCTGCTGCTGGTATACCGGGGCTTTTGTGAAGACTGGCTTGCTCACCCAAGAAGGCCGTCAGGCCTTTGGCGAGATAAACACCGATCAAATAGCCAATCAACTCGACCTCGAACGCAGTAAAGACGAGATCCCTTTACTGGATGCTCAAGGCGGCGCTACCCTCTACGGTATTGATAGCTTACTTTACATTCTGGGCCAACGCTGGCCGTGGATGGTGAAAGTAGCTCGTTGGGCTCCCATAGATTGGTTCCTGCGGAGCTTGTACAAATTCATTTCTTACAATCGGCGCGTTATCGTCGCCAGCCAAACACCAGAAGGTAGTTTCGACTGTAGTCCACAGTTTAACCTGTTCTACCGCTATCTATACTTGATTTTTGCTGGGCTGGTGGGTACGCTGGGGGTTGGTCGTTTCCTGGGAACAGGAGCGCTTATTGCATACCCACTATTGATAGCCCTTGGATTACTCTTGCTCATAAGTATTCCTGCTATGCGCCTGCCTGATATTGCCACCAGTATCAACTACCTGGGGGTGATGTGGACACCCTATCTTGTACTAGGAATAGTCTTGGCTAGCTGTAGCGTACTTTCAATATCATTTGCAATTGGCATCGTCACCAGCCTACTTATCGCCGGATTGATGTGGTGGCGACGCTGGGCTGTGGCAAATGAGCCACTTGAACTTTAGCCTTAAAACCACCTAAGGCACCCAGAGCACCGAAGTGCATAATAAACCATTTAGGCTTTTAAGGTAATTGGAGCGAAAGTAGCAGTTAAGATTAGAGGTTTTTTCAGCTTATCTACTGCTACTTTCACTTTTTCACTTTTATTGTCACTTAAACTTCCAACTAACCAGAGCCGTAGGCTCAACGATTAATCACATTCTTAAACCGTGGTCGCTTCGGCGCTACATCGCCTAACTTTTCCTTCTTCATAGCCTCGTATTGCGAGTAGTTGCCTTCAAAGAAAATGACTTCGGCCTCATCCTCGAAGGAGATGATGTGCGTAGCCAAGCGATCAATGAACCAGCGGTCGTGAGAAATGACGAGTACGCAGCCGGCGAAATTATCCAATGCATCCTCCAAGGCACGGAGGGTATTGACGTCAATATCATTGGTAGGCTCGTCTAGTAGTAGCACGTTGCCGCCTTCGCGTAAGGTCATAGCCAGGTGCAGACGGTTTCGCTCACCACCGGAGAGCACGCCCACTTTCTTTTGCTGATCACTACCGCCAAAATTGAAGCGGCTCAGGTAGGCGCGGGCATTAACGGAGGTTGTACCGATTTCGATGAAATCATTACCGCCAGATACCACCTCATATACGGTCTTTTCACCGTCTTGTAGCTCGGTATGACTTTGATCCACGTAGGAGAGCTGTACTGTGTCTCCTTTAGTAATTCCCCCCGCATCGGGCGTCTGTTCGCCCATTATCATGCGAAATAGGGTACTCTTACCCACACCGTTTGGACCAATGATACCAACAATAGCATTCTTCGGAATACTGAAGCTCAGGTTTTCAAACAATATGCGTTCACCAAAGCTCTTGCTAACACTGTCGACATCAATTACTACATCACCTAGACGTTGACCAGGCGGGATGTAGATCTCCAACTTGGATTCCCGCTCTTTGGTTTCCTGCGAGGCTAGTTTATCGTAAGCGTTCAGGCGAGCCTTACCTTTTGATTGCTTGGCTTTGGGGGCCATGCGAATCCATTCCAGCTCGCGCTCCAAAGTCTTGCGGCGCTTGCTCTCAGTTTTTTCTTCTTGAGCCAGGCGATTGGCTTTTTGCTCCAACCAAGAGGAATAGTTGCCCTCCCACGGAATTCCTTCTCCGCGGTCGAGTTCCAGTATCCAGCCGGCTACATTATCCAGGAAATAGCGGTCGTGCGTAACGGCAATAACAGTACCTGGGAAATTCTGCAAATACTGCTCCAGCCAGTGTACCGATTCAGCATCCAGGTGGTTAGTCGGTTCGTCCAGTAGTAGGATGTCTGGATTGCTGAGTAAGAGGCGAGCTAGTGCCACTCGGCGGCGCTCACCACCGGAGAGTACTTTTACTTCTGCATCATCCGGCGGGCAGCGTAGAGACTCCAATGCGGTATTGATACGGTTATCCAGTTCCCAGGCGTTAAGGTGATCCAGCTTTTCGGTGAGTTCCCCTTGCTGTTCAATGAGCTTATTCATTTCATCATCGCCCATGGGCTCGGCAAACTTGAGGTTGATATCCTCGTAAGCCTTCAGCAAATCCACCACCTCTTGTACACCTTCTTCGACAATCTCTCTAACCGTTTTGGTCTCATCCAGTTCTGGCTCCTGGTCCAGCATTCCGATTTTGTAATCACCATCAAAACTGATATTGCCCTGATAGTTGGGGTCGCGGCCAGCAATGATTTTGAGTAAAGTAGACTTACCTGCTCCATTCAGACCAAGTACACCAATTTTTGCTCCGTAGAAGAAGCTCAACCAGATGTTGTTCAATACCTTTTTACCGGAGGAAAAGCTCTTGGAAACCCCCTCCATCGAGAAAATTATCTTGTTATCAGCCATAAGTCGGCGTGTGGATTTTTTGTGATTGTTTTAAATATTCGACAGCTTGACATTTAACCAAGTCCATCGTGTAGTAGTAGTGAAATACAATAATGACTACCTAACTCATGTGGGATAGAAAAGCAATATAGAGCAGAACCTGATATCCTTCTACTTTCTACCCTTTACCAACTACTTTCCTTCTATTAAGCATCTCCGAATGCACGCTGCACGATATTGTGCTGTTCTTTGTCGTGTATTTTTTTGAAGCCAGTAGCAGGTGAAGCACTTGTTTTACGAGCCACAAAACCCATGCTATCTGGTAGGTTTGCAGCCTCATTGTACTTCATAGAGTTAATGTATTGCCAAGCCCCCATATTTGCTGGCTCCTCTTGTACCCAAAGAAGGGTGTCGGCTTTGCTATACCGCTTGAGGATACTACTGACCTGCTTAACCGGCATTGGATACAACTGCTCAAGGCGTACAAGAGCAACATCATCGCGCTTATGCTCTTCTTTGTAGGCGGCTAGGTCAAAGTAGATTTTACCAGAACAAAATAGCAGGCGCTTGATCTTACCACCACTGCGGCTGCCTACCGTTGGGTCATCGAGGACTTCCTGGAAGCGTTGCCCCGTTTGGAAATCTTCTACAGCACTTACGGCTAATGGATGACGCAAGCCACTCTTAGGCGACATTACAATCAATGGCTTACGGAATTCCCGAGCCAGCTGTCGACGGAGTAGGTGGAAGAAGTTAGCCGGAAGCGTTACATTGGCTACTGTCATATTAAACTCACCACATAACTGCAGGAAGCGCTCCAGACGTGCACTGGAGTGCTCTGGCCCCTGACCTTCGTAACCGTGCGGTAATAGTGCTACCAAACCGCTCATTCGTTGCCACTTCGACTCCGAAGAGGAGATAAACTGGTCAAACATCGTCTGTGCACCATTGGCAAAATCACCAAATTGGGCTTCCCAAACTACCAGATCGTCTGGGGTGGCAAGGGAGTAACCGTATTCAAAGCCCAGTACCGCAAATTCAGAAAGTAAAGAGTTATAGATTCTCAATTGCCCTTGTTCATCACTTAGATCTGATAAGCGGTTATAGGTTTCGTAGTTTTTCGAATCCCGCATGATCACGTGACGGTGGCTAAAGGTACCACGCTTCACGTCCTGACCACTCATGCGGATGTTACGGCCTTCCATCAGTAAGGTGCCGTAGGCAAGCAGTTCGCCTAAGCCCCAGTCCAGTTTATTGGCCTTGCGGGCTTTGTCGATATTCTTAAACAGACGCTGCACTTTTCGCAGCGGCGTAAAGCCTTCTGGCAGTGAAGTGAGCTTGTCGAGAACAAACGCTACTGTTTTGGCATCAACCCCGGTTGCCGGTGATTCCTCAAAGTCTTTTGGATCAATCGTCTTACGCAATTGTCGCCAGTGTTCTTCTGGTTCCTGATAAGTGTAGGGAAGTGGATTTTCACGCACCTCATCCAAACGATCTTGCAAGAGGCTCCAGAAGTTTTTCTCTAGCTCATCAGCTAACTGTGCCTCCAGGTCACCACGATCGATAAGCTCTTTGGAATAGATTTCCCGTGGGTTGGGGTGATTCTTGATGAACTTGTACATTTCTGGCTGCGTAAACTCCGGATCGTCTCCTTCGTTGTGGCCGTGGCGGCGATAGCAAACCAGATCGATGAAGACATCCGTATTGAATTCCTGACGGTACTGTACCGCTAGTTCGCAGACGTGGAGTACCGCTTCTGGATCATCACCATTTACGTGGAAAACCGGAGCACCTACCACCCCTGCTACACCAGTGGAGTAAACAGAAGAGCGTGCTTCATCCCAGTTGGTCGTAAAACCAATTTGGTTATTAATCACCAGGTGAATGGATCCACCTGTGTAATAACCGGGCAATTGGCTCATTTGAACTGTTTCAAAAACAACCCCCTGTCCAGCTACCGCCGCATCACCGTGAATGAGGATAGGCAGGATGGAGTCATACTCACTTTTGTACAGGATGTCCGCCTTGGCTCGGGCAAAACCCTCTACTACAGGGTTGACCGCTTCCAGGTGACTAGGGTTAGGAGCCAGCTTCAAGTGGATATTTTTACCACTTGTGGTATCCACCTGGCTACTGAAGCCCAGGTGATATTTCACATCACCATCGCCAAAACTCATGTCTGGTACAGCGGTGCCTTCAAATTCGTTGAAAATCTGCTCGTAGGTTTTGCCCATGATGTTGGCCAAAACGTTCAAGCGGCCCCGGTGGGCCATGCCAATAACAATTTCTTCTACTTTATCGGCTGCTGCTTCGTTGATGATACCATCAAGCGCTACAATGGCACTTTCACCTCCTTCTAGGGAGAACCGCTTTTGCCCCACGTACTTGGTGTGCAAGAAGCGTTCGAACATTACAGCGCCGTTCAACTTCTCCAGAATCCGGCGTTTCTTTTCCAGACTCAGGTTGAAGGATTGTGCGGGTTGTGTGTTTTCGATCCGGGTCCGAATCCAACGCCGCTTTATACGGTCAGCAATATGGTGGTATTCATAGCCGATATTACCAGCGTAGACTTCGCGCAGGCGTTCGATAATTTGGCGTAGGGTGGCATTTTGTAGTCCAACCTCCTGTCCGGAAAAGAAGACCGTATCTAGATCGGAATCACTCAGCCCAAAATCTTCCAGGTTGACGGTCGCTTTGCGATCGCGGCGTTGGCGGATCGGGTTGGTCGTGGACAAGAGGTGACCGCGGTCCCGGTAGGCCTTAATAAGCGATAATAGGCGTAGCTCTTTACCTAGTTGTTCTGTAGCTATTGCTGGCGAGCTCGTTGCGGCACCATTTCCATTGCTCTCATGAGCGTATTCGAATCCTTTGAAAAACGCCGCCCAGCTGTTTTCGACCGCCATAGGGTCGGTCTGATATTGATCGTACAAATTCTCAATATAGGTAGGGTGGGCATTGGCTATGAAAGAAAAATCAGTCATCGTTATCCTTTTATCCCCTGTCGGTGGTTATTGGGGGTAAACTGTTTATTTAGTGTATGGAAACGAACGACTTAACGCTAAGTTTCCATGGCTTCGTAAAATTTACGCAAAATGAGGATTTTTTAAAAAAATGAGAAACCATCCCCCCGCAAAATTGCGATTTTTGGTGCATGGATAATCGCTTGGCACAAGATATTGATACAGGACCCCTGCAACTGAAGTCAATTCGGTGGATGTTGCACGCCGCTCACGGTATTTCTAAACCGGCTTCGGGACGGCTCTGTTACCGGGTGCTGGCTCGTCCGCCGCGGGGTAAAAGGAGTGCTTCTGAGCGAATATTTTTAGATACCGCTCAGCGCAGTGTCATGCGCGTGGGCCGGATGCGAATTAAGGTCTATCACTGGCCGGGTAAGGGTCCCACTATTCTGTTAGCCCACGGGTGGAATAGCCATTCTGGTCGCTGGGAATACCTGGCCCCGCAATTGCAACAGCTGGGCTATAATGTCTACGCGCTAGATGCCCCCGCCCACGGAGAAAGTGTTGGTGGGCACTTTGCTATCCTGTATTACGCCAGAGCGATGAATGCTTTAGTCGAGGAAATTAAGCCGGAAACTATTATTGGTCATAGTGCGGGAGGTATGGCTGCCACCTTTTATCTGCATCACGATGCGGAGGCTTGGCGGCCCAATCAGTTGGCATTGCTGGCCACTCCCGCAGAGCTGAGCCATTTCATGGATAGCTTTCAGCGCATTCTTCGCCTGAAAAAAGGGGTGATGAATGCCTTGGAGCGAGAATTTATGCGGCGATTTAATCGTCCTTTTGCCTACTTTTCTACTACTCAGTTCATTCAAGGATTGGAGGTGCCGGGGCTCATTATCCATGACCAGGAAGATCAAGTGGCGCCAGTACACGGAGCAAGTACGATTAATAAGACCTGGTCAAATAGCCAATTGATACTTACCAGCGGCTTAGGGCATGGCGTACAGGATGAGGCTGTAAGACAGCATTTGCTCAATTGGCTGGAAGCGGAAAAGTAGGAAAGGCATTCAGTTTATTCGCTGATAAATATAGAAGTCTGAACAAGAAGAGTTTTGCTCATCTCCATCAAACTGAAATGCGTTGGGGATATGCTCCACTAAGCTAAAGTTGACATTCTGCTCCTTTACCCAATCTGTAAATTTTCGGTGCTTAAAGTGGGGGGAGGCTTGTAACGCTTCCTGCTTGTGATTGGAGGAATAGATCATGACGAAACCAGAACTGGCAGAGAAAAGTGTTTCCATGTACGCAGCAAAAGCATCATCTGAAATAATGTGAAAGATGACATCCAGGCTTAAGGCCAATTCTGCTGATTGCTCACTGTAATCTTTCCGCACTAGGAAAGCCTTGGAAGTATCATCATGGAACCTATTCTGGCAGAGATCAATGGCAGTTTGGCTAATGTCCAGCCCCAAGTACTTGGGCACCTGGATCAAGCTCGCGATGTTTCCGTCACCGCAGCCAAAATCAATTACACTTTGAATACAGTGTGTATTAATAAAGGTATTAATCGTTTGAGTTTTCCACTGGGCCAGTTCACCGTAGGAACCTGCGCCAGAATCGTATCCTCTGTGGTAGCGTTCTTCCCAGTATTGCTCGGTGGTTTCAAAGCGTAATTTTCCTTTAAGTAGGCGATAGAATTTTTGCTTGATGGCGTTTAGAAATGACATATCTAAAGAGTCGACAGTTAATTATCGTAAACCAGTCCTCTATTGTCTGGGGCTTTAAGATCAATCCACCAGAGGTTTACAGGTTCTGCTTCATCTCTTGTACCATTAGTGTTTTCGTCCTGTCTTGCGTAGACGTACATGTAGTCGTTGGCGAAATCATACTCCGAGCTCATTACAGAGGAATTGGTAGGAATCAAAGCGGTTTTTTCACCTGTAGTTCGGTTGAAATGGTAAAATCGTCTCAGGTCTTTGCGGCTAATGAAGCCATCGCCGTTGGTATCCTCATCGTAAACGGAGATCATGTAATAGTCTCGGGCTATTGTCTGTCCATTCAGCGTATCTGAGGTGAGGGTTGGATAGTAGATTGTATTGATTAAAACGGGTTCGTCAAAGAATGAGCGCTCTGTTTTCGTTTCCGTGTCAAACTGTGATAAGTTGACCATATTGTATCCGTAAGCTGCTTCAAAGCCCGGCATATAATTTCCATTCCAATTGTTGATGTCTTTCGTATTGGGCATATTATAGTTGGAATGAAAACGAGTGGAACCGGTGTAGTAGCCCTTTTTTCTGCGATTGTAATTCAGTTTATAAATGGGAACCAGGCGGAATTTTGTTTCCTGCGTAAGGAGAACGCCAGATGGTCGGGTTGCAAAGCCCAGAGTGTCCCCTGCGTCTCGCTTAGTATCGCTTTCATCCGCGCTTCTTTCTACTGAGAACCCTTTTTCGACGGACTGTCTAGAATTGCAGCTTCTGGTAAACAATAGGAAGAGCAGTACCAAAGAGAGAAGTGCGATTATTATATTCTTTGCCATTGGATAAACTGTTTTAGGGGCGCTTTAGCGGCAATACGAATTTAGGACTATTTGAATCAATTAAAACACCTCCCTCAGGATCTGATGCGCGTGCACTTGCCCCATTCCCTCCAGATGCAATTGGTAATACCGCACCAAGCGGTCCAACAGGTTTTGCCGTAGGGACCGCCCTATTTGCAGCTGATGCGCGTATGGTGCTGCAATACCCAGGAGCTGATTAAAGCCCTGTACTTCATCATCGATAAGGTAGTTCGGATGATCCGGCGGGTGCGCAGTGAAGGCACCTTCTAGTAAATCAAAAACGGGAAGATTGGCGGTGTAGCGCCCGGCAGGTAGGAAACCCAAATACGTGGAAAACTCTACCAGGAATACCAAATGATAATTGGCAATGCTGTGTGGGGTGGCGTCCAACCCTACAAAACGATCGTAGAGGAAATTGAAGAGCGGATGATTGGGCTCCCGTTCGCGGATGGATTTTCGGACAATTTCCAACATAAACAAACCGATGGCCCCGCGACGTACATCGAAAGGGATCTTTTCGTATACGTAGGCCGGGCGGATTTCCTTGATCCGGTTGAGATCGCGATCTTCTCTTTCGTAGACCACTACATCCAGGAGGGTCATACCCTGGAGCAAGTTAGCTTTCGTTTTGGCCTTGGCGCTACGTACACCGTTGATCACGTACTTGCGCAGGCCCTTCTGTTCGGTGTACAGCTCCGCTATAAGGCTCGTTTCGCCGTATTTATGGGTACGAAAAACAATGGCTCTGGTTTTGACCAGCATTTTATTCTTCTTTTCTGCGCAATAAGGCCAAAAAATGGGCACTAAATAATAGCAAAAATGACCCGCTGAACTTCAAAAAATGAAGTATTAAGCAAAATAATATAGGTCGATTTTACAGCGGGACCAAGCTTCAATTTTTAGCCTTCAGTCCCATGAAATATTAGTGCTTTGACTTTGCTTTTTGACCAAATATAAAATGGTTGAAAAGCATTTTTCTTCCAACTTAAAATTAACAAATATTTCACAAGATAAAGCTTGTTTTTCGGCACCATTTCGCCCGATCTTTGTTGTATAAATGAAGAAAAGCTGCAACCTATTGGCAGTTGTTCTCGTCCTTAATTATAGTTATCACCCTGACATGCACAAACGGAACCTTTTTTGCGAAAGGTGAGTTGTAGTGCAGCACCAACGAAACCAAAAATGAAAAAGCTGATCACCTGTTGTGTCCTTGTGGCCTTATGTTCCGTGCTATGGTCGGCCACTGTTTATGATTCTCTTCCGGAAACGGACTGTTGCACCCTTGCGGTGACCCCTCACGGTAATTCTGCCCTGGAAATGCTGCCGGGCGACTGGCAGAAGGGATTCTCCAATGATGATCCCTTCCTGTCATTCAATGCTAACGGTACTTACAGTATCGCTGATCTAAGCGAGGCTGGTTATCTGGTTAAAAGCGGGCGCTGGACTCTAGCTGATGATGGCAATACCTTGCTACTACATTCAGCAGAGGGAGACCTCATTGCTTACACCATCAAATACCTGGAACTGGATGAACTCGTGCTTTCCCCTGTAAAGGGAGGATGTGCTGACTGGTTCTTGAGTAAGATATAATCGCTTCGGTCGCGATTCTGTGCAAGAATTAATCATCACTGATAGATTTATCAAATAGTAGGTACTTGGTACCGAGTACTTAGTACCAGGTACCTACAAGACTACCACTCCCATTCTTTTCCCAAATCATCCGGGCGGTACTGCTGCTTCGTACGAGCACGTGCTTGTTGGCGGGCTAAGATTAGTTTGGCCAGTGCCAGATTAGCGGGCTCGGTAGCGCTTGGAAGCAGGACGGCTTCCACTTGCTGCTCATCAATATCCATCCGATACATTAGACTGAGTAGCCATTCCATACGGCGTTCCATTAAATAGGCGACGTGGTCGGCCAGTAGGCGAAGGAGCTCTGCTTCACTGACCTCATCTGAGCTGGGCTCCAGCTCAAAATCGCGGTAAATCATTGCCGCTGCTAATCGGTTAGTTTCCTCTTCTTTCATCCGGTCAGTTGCTGAGTTTACCTGACAACACGCTGATTCGTAAAGCGTAGTTAAACTATTTTTATGTGGTACTTAGGTGCAGTTTTCACGAAGATGGCTAAATTTTTTCTTAATCTTACTGCGGTAATTACTTAACCCCCACTCAGTGGTGAAACAGCAGTAAAACAAGCCCATGATTTCGCACTACAGAGAAGCCTATAATCGCAATTTTAGTGAATCCAAGTACCAGGCGCTGATCGATGATATTGCTAATACTTACGGGCACCGCCCTCCTTTTCGTATTGCAGAAACGCCGCTGTTTATTGATCATCAGCTGCGGGATAAACTTGTCCAAGCTTGTGAAGATATCGTGGATGTAGTTGTTCAACCCGACTTCCTGGAACAGTCGAAGTCAGCGCTGCTAGCTGGTCAAGTAGTACCCAACGAAACTGCTCATACGACCTTCTTGCAAATGGACTTCGGATTGTGTAAGGGGAAGGATGGTTCGCTAGAGCCACAGCTGATTGAAACGCAAGGTTTTCCTTCCTTGTACTTCTTTCAAGAGGCGGTAGCGCAGGCCTATCGCAAGCACCTGGGTATTGAGGATACGCTCTTGCACCGTTTTGGGGGAATAGATACGGATGGCTACCGCGAGCGCCTACGCTCCATCATTGTCGGTAACCACGATCCGGAGAATGTGATTATCCTGGAGGTGGAACCGGAAAAGCAAGTGACCGCTATTGATTTCTACATCGCTAAACACTGGCTCGGTATTGAAGCCATTTGTGTGAGCAAGGTGATCCGAGAAGGGCGGAATTTGTACTACCGTAAAGATGGCCGCCAGATTAAGATTGAGCGGATCTTTAACCGGGTCATCTTTGATGAACTGATTCGTCGAGATGATCTCCCACGCCAATTTTACCTCACCGAAGAGGCCGATATTGAATGGATTGGCCACCCCAATTGGTTTTTCCGCATCAGTAAGCATACCCTGCCACTCATTGATAGCCCTTACTCTCCCAAGGCCTATTTGCTTAGCGAATTGGATGAATATCCGCCTGATCTGCACAACTTTGTCTTAAAGCCCCTTTACTCTTTTGCGGGCACTGGGGTGATCATCAATATCAATCGCTTTGACTTGGATGCCATTGAAGACCGGGAGAATTTTATCCTGCAGCGCAAAGTGGAATACGCACCGGTAGTACCTACACCTGATGTGCCCGCCAAGGCGGAAGTTCGCATGATGATGCTTTGGGAACGCGGTGCCGAACGCCCTTACCTAGTCAACAATCTGGTACGTTTAAGCAAAGGTCAGATGGTTGGCGTACGCTACAACAAGAACAAAGTTTGGGTAGGTGGTAGTGTAGGCTTCTTCTTGCCTTAATTCTCCCCACGTATGTCCACTCAACTCTTTATAGAAGGCGATTTGCACTTCCACTTCCCGGCTCATTGGGGAGTGCGCAAGTACGATCAACAACGTTTCTATAAACGGATGGGGGGTATGGGCCTTAAAGCCGTAGACTTTTTGGCTATTGACCCCACAGATGGTGGCCACCTGTATCTCATTGAGGTTAAGAACTACCGTACTCGTGTCCGAGAAGGGATGGTTTTCAAGGCCGAGTTGAAGGAAAAGGAGGAGTTGGCAGAAGTAGTTACCGCGAAATATACCCACACGCTACGCGCCATTGAAGGGATTGAGGTGTACTATCATCGCAAGTGGTGGTATAGACGCTTTAAATCAGTGCTAATACGGAGCCATCGCTGGCAATACGATACCATCTTCTGGACCCACGTTTTTGAGCTGACTAACCGGCAAACCTCTCAAACTGTACTACTCTGGTTGGAGACAGAAGATCCTGCCCAGGCCTACCGCAAACAGGTAGCAGATGAGGTGCGTGAACGTTTGCCGCAAGAGATTCCCTTTGTCATTGCGGAGCACACCACTCCCTTTCCCGAAACCTTGGAGGTAAGAACTGAAGAAGAGTAGTACTATTCGAAAAGACTTCCTTGTACCACGTCTGGTAGCAATCTAAACGAACGCCGGTGGTGTTCACAGGCGCCGTGCTCAGCAATAGCTGCCCGATGCGCTTTGGCAGGATAGCCTTTGTTGCTATTCCATAAGTAGTGCGGATAATCTTCGTGGATGCGTAGCATGAAATCGTCCCGGTAGGTCTTTGCCATAATACTGGCTGCTGCGATACAACGGTATTTTGCGTCACCCTTTACAATGGTGTGGTAGGGTATATCTCCGTAAGGAATAAAGCGGTTGCCGTCTATGAGTAACTGTTCTGGCCGGGTCTTCAGTTGATCAAGTGCCCGGTGCATGCCTACAAAAGAAGCGCGTAGGATATTGATCTGGTCAATCTCTGGCGGGTCTACTTGGGCTACTGCCCAGGCAATGGCCTCTTTTTCTACAATCTCGCGGGCCGCGTAGCGTTTTTTTTCACTGAGCTGCTTTGAGTCATTAAGCAGTGGGTGGTGAAAATCTTTGGGCAGAATAACGGCTGCTGCAAAAACGGGGCCCGCTAGGCAGCCCCGTCCGGCTTCGTCGCAGCCGGCTTCAATAAGGTGTTCGTCCAGGAATGGTGCAAGCATAAAGGTGCTGGTTCGCTTTGGTAGTCTTTCAAATTAGGGAAGAATTAGTACAGTTGCCGAAGAGACGCATTGCAATGCGTCTGTACGTCGTTCCGGGAACTACTCCAGGTCAACGCGGTACAGGTAGCGCCAACGGTCTTCAAAGGTAACACCTTTGTGTAAGTAGAAAAATCGCCCGTTCCGCACTTGTGCTTGCTGGATGTAGATCTCGGGAATCACCGCTTTTTCTTGCAGTTGTCCAGTGCGGGGATCAATTTCACTCAAATAGCTGTATCGATTATCCTCGTGAAGTACATAGAATTTTTGCCGCACCTCATCATGTAGAACTTTAGCCTTCCAGGGATCTTTCTGGTGAAAGACAATGGGAATGCTGCGGGTCGTATTGCCTTCCTGGTCCAGCCAACTGATCTGATCATTTGTGTACTCGAAGAGTAATAGCCAGTCGCTATAGGGAAAAACTTGGACGTGGATGGGACGGTACACTACGTGTTCGGCAAACTGTTGCTCATCACTATACATTCGTTTTGTGCGTGTCCTTCTTACGGGGTCTGTCTCTACAATGGTCCTGGCCTTATCATCACGAAAACGTTGTTCGTCGGCTAATTGTGCTAAGGCGCGTTCATTGACAATGGTGTGTAGGTGAGTAGACTCACCTGTTGCTCTTAGGGAGGTAAAGAGTTCGAAAACTTGTTTAGCTGTTCGGCGGTAGCCTGTATACACATACTCCTCATTGGCGTGTACACAAGGAGCCAGAATGTTCTTGAAAGTTGCCTTGGGATATTTCTCTATAAATCGGATGGTATCTTGCACCCTTTCGAAGGCTTGCAAATAGTTTTCGTAAACCAGATAATAACCGCCCAAACAGCCTTGGTACAGTTGTTCAGGTTTTCTATTGCCCAATGGTTGGTGGTAAAAAATATCCCCTTGCAAATCGGCCAGGCACAAATGGTAGTGTGGAGTTTGGTTTTGGTAAAGGAGCAAAACCAACTGCTCGTCTATGATCAGGAAATCGGTAATGGTACGGGATAGGGGAGATAGTTGTGCCGGTTGACGGTAAGCGTTCACAATAATCTCTGGTAAGGTTGCGCTAGTGGGTTGCAACAGAATTTGCCAGTAGCTTTCGGCCCGGCTGACCGGAATTATTTCCTGTTGATAGCCCAGGTAAGAAATGACCAATGTATCGGGAAACTGTTCGAGCGTCAAAGAGAAGGTACCATCCTCACCACTAATGGTCCCAATGCCGCTATTTACGGCATATACAGTTGCTCCACTAATGACTTGCTCACTTTCGGCGTCTAGTATGAGGCCAGATTGAGCTATGATAGGTACTAAGCCCCCCAGGCAAAAACCAAGCAGAATTAATCGTTTTTTCATGGTACGCGTCGGATGGGTTCTATTGATAAAAGTAGTGCTGGTTGACCTTAGTTCAAACCACAGTCTATTGAGAGCGGCTGATGAATAGTTAGATCAGACGATATCTAGCGTGAATGATCATTCGAGGCGCGTAATAAGTTTTCATGGCGAGGCTACAAGGCGCTCAAATGCTGGTGAGAACCAGAAAAAAGCAATATATTTGCTATGGCAACTATTTTTTGCTACTTCAGTCTTAGAACATGTTTAAATTTCCAGAAGCTAGAAATTTAAACATGTTCGTAACCAAAACTAATAACGACCATGCCTACGACCACTGCACCGGAAAAAATCTACGCCGACGCTGCTGATTTTATGCCCCTTCTGGGCACCGACTATGTGGAGCTTTACGTCAGTAACGCCAAGCAAGCAGCTTACTTTTACCAGGCTGCTATGGGTTTTCAGCCATTGGCTTATGCGGGCTTACAGACGGGCCTGACCGACCGAGAATCATACGTAGTACAGCAAGGCAAAATTCGCCTTATACTCACCGCACCTCTAAAGAGTGGAACCACGATTGGTCAGCACATTGATCAACACGGCGACGGTGTTAAAGTAGTTGCGCTATGGGTAGAAGACGCACGCTCGGCTTACGCAGAGGCAACTAAGCGTGGTGCGAAGTCTTACTTTGAACCTGTTGTTGAAGAGGATCAGCACGGCCAGGTAGTGCGCGCCGGAATTCATACTTACGGCGAAACCGTGCACGTCTTTGTAGAACGAAAAGCTTACCAGGGTACATTTCTTCCTGGCTACGAGGAGTGGAATCCAAGCTTCCGTCCACAGGAAATTGGTTTGCAGTACATTGACCACATGGTAGGTAATGTGGAGCTGGGTGAAATGAATACCTGGGTCAACTTCTACGCTGATGTTATGG
Source organism: Bacteroidota bacterium (assembly GCA_039816955.1). Lineage (GTDB taxonomy): Bacteria > Bacteroidota > Bacteroidia > Chitinophagales > Saprospiraceae > Lewinella. The sequence goes on along the minus strand of JBCBWU010000018.1, from coordinate 12,936 downwards.
GCTTCACCCAAATCGTTTCCTTTGACGATAAGGATATCTCTACCGAGTATACGGCCCTAATGAGTAAGGTGATGAGTAACGGAAATGGCCGGATCAAATTCCCAATCAACGAACCTGCGGAAGGCCTACGTAAATCCCAAATTGAAGAATATTTAGACTTCTACGAAGGTGCTGGCGTACAGCACTTGGCGGTAGCTACCAATGATATTATCACTACGGTAAGGGAGCTGCGTGCCCGTGGTATTGAGTTCTTGCAGGTGCCGGGTACTTATTACGATACACTGCTGGATCGTGTAGGTGAAATTGAAGAAGATTTAGCTCCACTACGGGAACTAGGAATCCTGGTAGACCGTGATGATGAAGGATATCTATTACAGATTTTTACCAAGCCGGTACAACCACGGCCAACTATGTTTTTTGAGATCATCCAACGCAAAGGTGCTCGTTCTTTTGGTAAAGGCAACTTCAAGGCCTTATTCGAAGCCATCGAGCGCGAGCAAGCCTTGCGCGGGACCCTCTAAGCCCACATATCTAAACTTACCTGGAGAGTTGTAAGACTATCCCAGCTTTTGATAGTCCGGAGTTTTGATATCGATCAAGACTTTGGACTATTTGGTTTGAGTGAGGTCTAATCAGAAAATACGCCCTTTCCACTGTATTGATTTCCCATTTTTGATCTCAAATTCCCTCAGCTTGATAAGTTAGAAATAGGAAGTAGGAAATACACCACTTCAAATTTCTAACTTCCTATTTCTGATCTTTAATTTTCCTACCTCCGATCTCCTATTAAGTAAAGTCCCGCCGATATTTTACATTAGCAGAAACGAACGCTGCCACATGAATACCGATACTCAGCAACACATTCAGGCGCTACTGGCCCAAGTTTACCCCGCCGATCAAGTGGACGGAATACTTCAGAACATTATCGCTTTAGTGAATCACTACAAAAGCATTATGCCGCGAGAAGGCGTTCATCAACTATCGCAAAAGGACGTGGTATTGATCACTTACGGTGATCAGGTTAGAAAAGAAGGAGAGTACCCTTTGGAAACCCTGAAGCGTTTTATGGATGAGCAGGCGGCTGGGCTTATCAACGCGGTACATATTTTACCCTTCTATCCCTACTCTTCGGATGATGGCTTTTCGGTGATTGATTATTATGAAGTCAATCCTGAATGGGGAAGTTGGGAAACCATTGCTGATCTGGCTAGTGGTTATCGCCTGATGTTTGACGGTGTTATCAACCATATTTCTCAAGAGTCGGAATGGTTTAAGCAGTTTTTGGCGGGTGATCCGCGCTACGGCACGTACTTTATTGAAGATGATCCCAATAAGGATTATTCCAAGGTGGTACGCCCCCGAGTGCTACCCCTTTTGCACGACTACGAGGACACCAATGGGCAAACGCGCTATGTTTGGACCACCTTTAGTCGCGATCAGGTAGACCTGAATTACCGCAATCCTCAAGTCTTGTTACAGGTGGTTGATTTGCTGTTGTTTTATGCCATGAACGGCGCTAGTCTAATCCGCCTGGATGCGATCGGTTTCATGTGGAAGGAAGATGACAGCACTTGCATCCACTTGCCGCAAACACATAACCTAATCAAGGTCATGCGGGCCGCTATGGCGGCAGCAGTACCTGACCTTATCTTCATTACGGAGACCAATGTTCCACATCTGGAAAACATCTCCTACTTCGGCAATGGCTTCGATGAGGCGCAGATGGTTTATAATTTCACCCTACCTCCGCTTCTGGCCTATAGTTTGCTCAACGGTACTAGCGAGAAGTTCACCGCCTGGGCACAAAGCCTGGAACTCCCCAGCAACGAAGTCTGCTTTTTTAATTTTACTGCCAGCCACGACGGGGTGGGCCTCCGACCGGTAACCGGCATCTTGGACGAAACAGAGGTTGGGGTGTTGTTGACATCAGCCGAGGCCAATGGTGGTAAGGTTTCCTACAAAACGGATGCTGATGGAGGACAATCGCCTTACGAAATCAATTGTAATTACTTGAGCTTGCTTTGCGGTGCGGAGAAAGATATTGACCAAGGCACCGCTCGTATGATTTTATCGCAAGCGGTGATGCTTGCCTTCCCGGGCCTGCCGGCCATTTACTTCCATTCTCTGGTCGGTTCGCAAAATGACATAGCAGGGATGGAGCGTAGTGGCCAGAACCGCCGGATTAATCGCGAAAAACTGAACTACGATCAACTGGTGGACGAGTTAGGTGCCCAAGCGGTGCGCAAGACAGTATGGTCGGCTGTACAGCAGTTGCTACGGGTACGTCAGCAGTCGGCGGCATTCCATCCGTTTGGCAGTTTCCGTTTTCACGATCTGTCACCTTCTTTGATTAGCATTCAGCGCTTCAGTCCGGATAAGCAGGAGGAGGTGTGGTTGCTCTTTAATCTGACCACAGGGCATCAGGAAGTACACTTGCCTAGTGGGACTTATGCGGATCTCCTCCACGAAGAAACAGCTGCCGCTAAACAGTACCTGCGTGCCTACGAATACCGTTGGCTGCGCAAGAAAGTGTAATAAATTTCCACAGCCAGTTACTAACTTTATAAACAGCGCTGCCGGCATTGGAAAACGATTTCCAACATATCATTGATCAACACTACAGGATTCTCTACAAGATTGGCCGTGCCTACGCACAGGACCAGGCAGATTTTGAGGATCTGTACCAGGAGATGTTGATTCAGTTGTGGCAATCTTTTCCTCGTTTCCAGGGTAACTCCAAATTATCGACGTTCATCTACCGAGTTGCGTTGAATACAGCGCTAACCCACCAACGAAAAGCTAAGCGCCGCCCGAATGCTGTTCGCCTGGAGGATCAGGCCTTTCATCTAGCAGATCATGCGCAGGATGATATGGAGGCAAACCAGCGTCGCAAAAAGCAGCTGGATTTACTGTACGATAGTATCAATGAGCTCAAAAAAGAGGATCGTGCCATCATACTGTTGCATCTTGAAGGAAACTCTTACGATGAGATGGCCGAGATATTGGGTATAACTATCAATAATATTGGCGTACGCTTGCTACGGGTGAAGAAGCGATTACAAAAACGATTAATGGCCAAGGGCTATGCAAGAGTTTGATCTGAAAGACATTTGGGAGGGGGCCGGAGACGGAGCTGAGGCTTGGTACAAGGAGTTGCGGCCGGAATTAGTGGCGATGGCCCGGAAGAAGAACGATGGTGTACTGCAGCGTATCAGGCGGCTAGTGTTCCGGGAGGTGCTATTCTCGTTCATGGTTTTGGGATTAGCGATCTACTACTTGCAGGAACTTGAAGTTTTGCTATATGTCTTAATTATCGTCTTTTTCCTGGGAGTTATTGCTATTTCCTATCGCTACTACTTACAGTTTAGCCGGCAAATAAATCAAGTGCCAAGCCTTAATATTGTTCAGTCTACAGAAGCTTACTTGGAGCTTATTGGGAACTATAAAAATAGAATGATTCGCCTATCGGTTGCTTTAATGCCCGTAGGTTTAATTATAGGATTTTTTACTGGATTTGGGGTAGGGGCAAAAAATGATTTTTCCGCTTTTCAGAAGCCCATGTTCTGGGTCATTAACATAGCTGCATTGCTCATCATCGCTGGGCCTACTTACTATTTTACCAAATGGTACTATCGCTTTTTCCTAGGTTCTAAGGAAAAAGAGCTTGAGCAGGTTTTGGCCCGCTTGCGCGAGGAAGAAGAGGAGTAAACTTGCTGAAGTTAGAAATTAGAAATACGAAGTAGGAAATGATTATAACTACTACTTCGTATTTATAACTTTTGATTTCCACTGAATTACTCGTAACGCAAAGATTCGATCGGATCAAGGGCTGCGGCCCTCAGTGCGGGATAAAGCCCAGAAAGTAGACCTACTGCGGTACAGGTAATCAATGCTACAGTAATCCACAACCACGGAAACAGGAAGGGGCTACCGAAGAGCACACTCACAATATTGCCGATGAGTACGCCGAGGATGATACCCAAGATGCCACCGAGTTGGCAAATCACTACTGCTTCGGTCAAAAATTGGAGTAGGATATTTTTACTGGTAGCACCCAGTGCTTTGCGGATACCAATTTCACGCGTACGTTCCGTAACGGATACCAGCATGATATTCATCAGACCAATAGCGGCTCCGAGCAAGGTAATAAACCCGATACTAACGGCAGCTAGGCGGAGATAGACCGTATTTTCTTTAATCAAATCCAGCAACCCATCACTCTTGGTGATATCAAAGTCGTTGGCATCCGCTGCTGATAAGCCACGTACGTTCCGTAAGGTCACAATGGCTTCGCCGATAGCGGCGTCTACCCGACTGGGATCTTGGACGGATACCATGATACTGTAATTCGAGCGCTCTGCGCCGTAGTAGCGTTTAGCCGTCTGTAGTGGGATCAGGATCCGGCGGTCTTCGCTTTGATTCATGGAGGAACCTTTGGCTTCCAGTACGCCAATCACGCGATATTTGCCATTCGGTGTTGTTACATACTTGCCCATGGCTCGTTCAGAATTGCCTCCGAACAGGGCACCTACCATATCTGCCCCCAAAATGGTAACCATGCCACCGTTGCGAGCTTCTCTACTGGTGAAATTTCGACCGTGTTTGAGGTTGAAGGCACGTGCCTCCAGATAATTCTCATCAATACCAAAGACCACTACATTAGGATTGCTTTCTTCGTTTTGGTATTTAATCTGGGCAATACCCGTACAGAACAGCGAGGTGGAAACACGTGATGGGAATTCGTAGCGTTCTTTAAACTCAATAGCCTGTTGGTAGCTAAAAGGATCACCCTGCTTTTGTCGACGGCCATCTCTGTTACCATTAACCCCACGGCCGGCAGGGTCAATATCAAAGGTGTTGGCACCCAGGTAAGATAGATTGTCGTTGAGGGAAAAGATGGCGGTATCAATTGCCGTAAGGATACCCACCAGGGCCATGATCCCAAAGGAAATGATGACGAGCGTCAGGATGGCCCGTAGCCAGTTATCGCGTACTGCGCCCAGCGCAACCGAAATATTTTCCAGGGTATTCATACTAACAGTGGGCTAATTCTCGAAAATTGCTGTTAAGTTGGATAACAACTTTTCAAAGTTAAGAAAGGTCGGCCGTACCACAGCAATAGTTCGATGAACGCCGGCCAGCCTTAGATTAGTGACCCGCTGTGTGATGTGAATCTACGGACGGAAGTCGCGACGGAGCAGCCGAAGGGTCCGAATCACCTTCCCATCCCGATCAATTAAACTGAGCAAGTATACGCCTTGCGGTAGGTCGCCAGCCGGGTAGCTATCGCCTATCTGAGGGTTATTGAAACTACGCACTTTCCGGCCCAGGGTGTTGTAGACATCAAGTCGCTGGGTCTCTACTGGAAGGTTGGTTAGGAAGAAACGATCGTGTACCGGATTGGGGTAAATAGAGGGCCGATTGCCGGAACGGCTGATCCGCTCACTGTCTTCTTCGTCAATCATGTTTAACTGGAAGGAAGCCGTACCCAATATTTGCTCTGGACGATCTACTTCCCGGAAGATAATCTCTACCTTTCCTTGCCCTTTTACGTTGAAAGCGGATATCGTGACAAACAAGTCAAAACGCTCCCCCGGTTCCAATACTATTGGGGCCACTACCCCCTGAAGGGGATCGTAATTACTACTCACAGCCGGAGGGTAGCTCGCTTCTTTATCACAGACCTGTGTTTCCCACACATAGGGTTGATAGAGGACGTCTTTGTCCCAACGCAGGCGTAAGGTTCGCTTACTGGTATTGGTAATTACTGCCTTCATGATTTGTTCCTCACTCTGGTCAGTAATGCTAACGGTCAATTGCTCTCGCACGGAACGTGGCTCAATATCCAACAGCTGCTGTGCATGTACAGATAGGCACAGGCTGAAAACCAATAGGATGGGCAGGTAAAATTTCTTCATAGGTGCGAGTAAAAAAGTATAAATGCTTATACGTGAATTGACAGTAGTTGGTTCTTTAAAGAACACAAAAATAGGTTAAATACCAAAAAAGTACGGTGAAAACCCGTAGGCTGAAGAAAGCCCGGGTAATAGAATTATTCTGCGATGATGAGCGGTAGAACGATGAGTTCTTCGGCAAAATGGAGTTGGAATACATAGTATCCACTTGGTAAGGAAGAGCTGTTAGGTAAGGCTGCTTCATTACCGTTAGCTACCGTACTACCATCAGCTCTAAGGAGTTGCCAGCTGTAAGCAGCAGGGGCTTCTGTTGGCCACTGAATAGAAAGTGGTTGGCCTACTTGGAGTGGATTTGGGTAAATGCTTATCGGAATGTCCGTAACTAGCTCATTGCTGCTGGTGACTTCAAAGTTGATACTGAAGTGTGATTCATCCAGTGCACCAAACTCTGCTCCTTCTAAGATGGGGGCCTGGCCCGGGAGGCGAAGGCGGAAAAAACCGTTGCCGTAAAAACAGCATAGACCATCGGCATAGTCATCGAGGATGCGCAGCTCATAGCAACCTTCAAAAGGGAGGAAGAACTCTTCAATAACAAACTCATTGCTGGAGTAGGCACCGGGGTCAGACGGTGTAGCAATTTGGGCACCCCCATTGGTTTCTCCCACCAGTTCATTACCGCCGCTGGCGTAGATGGTGCCTAAGGCATCAACTATTTCCCAGTATACTTCGTAGCCAAATTCGTCCGTGCGTAGGGCTAGTTCGAAAAGACTACCGTTTGCCAATGGCGCTACGGTGAAGTTGTGCTCGCGGGAATTGTTATAGGAAGAAGGGTCAGCGGTATCATTAGGGTTGACCAATTCTACCGTCAAGACCTGGTTTTGATCTTCTGAGGTAAAGATCGTTGGCAAGTCCATAGTGGCCTCTTCTAGCGGGTCTAAACTGCCTGACCAACTCACATTATTCGAGGCTCCACCTGCCACCTGGAAGACCATAGTACAAGATTCCAATGGCATATTACCGTCGTTGCGAAAACGGATTTGTGGTGTTAGCTCCGGTGCACATACGTCTACTGGTGCTTGAATAGCGATTAAGTTCACATCAGCAGCATGAGCAGATTCCAATGCGGGCTGTACTTCGATACCATTGAGTACTTCCTGTTCGTCTTCGGTGACAAAAATGGCTAGCTCAATATTTACCGGATCTACCCATACATCCCGATAAAATTCCGGTAGGGTAATGTTGTAAGTCAGGCTGCCAAAGCTTCCAGCGCTGGTATTGCTAATGATGTGTCCCCACTGTCCGGTGAGGAACTCCCGAAAAAGGTGCTGATGCTGGTAGTAGTTTCCAGTATCGCCACCGTGTTGTGGTGCCAGGACATTGTTTTGCAGAATACCGACGTGTAAACGGTTAGTTTCTGCATCTACATCAGCGGTATAATAGTATTCAATGTAGACCTCCAATTCGCGAGTGGAGATATTAAGACTTGCTTCGGCGGCTAAATTTACCGGGGCTGACTCTGTTAAAATAAGCGTAACCGCCTCCGGCCAGTCACCCCGGCCAAGGGCCGTAGTACCGGTTGCGCCTTGCTCCAAACCTGGAAAGACGTGCCGATTGACAGTAGCTGCAGGATAACCACTTAGTGCTGATTGCTCTTGCAGCGCTTCACTGTAGTCGTTACCAAGATCTGGATCGTTACCGATAGGGTTGGCGTAAGGGCCTGTTTGGTGGTTGATGAGAATGAGGTTATCCGTTAGGGCCTCGTCTAGATCAGCTAAAATCTCGTGTCCGTGAGGGCAGTATACGCAGTACATTCCGCCGAATTCTTCTACGACGGCGCGGCGATTTTCCGGTGAGGTGCTCACAATCGTCTGGCTGTTAAGCTGCGTTGTAAATACCAATAACAGGAACAAGTGTACCAATGCGTGTTTACTGCTGTAAAACATGCCCCAAAACTAAGTCTTTATTCTGCAAGCGCATGACAACTCTCCGACAAACCCGGTATCGCTTGATGCTAATGGGGGGCAGTGGTAGTTTTCTCATTTCGTTAGCGCGATTATTTTGTTTCCGTCCATTATCGCGCTATTCGCCAAGGCTTGAGCAGAAAGGCTCGTGAATGCGACGAAATTAAACAACTTTGTCGAAATTGAGACCCTTAAGTTGGTTATCTAATGTGCTGAATCGGCAAAAGTCAACTCATATTGTTACATTACTATGAAGTTCAATGATAAGCCTAACCTAATTTCCACAAATCAGTGACTTTACGGTACACCGAGTAGAAGTTAGAAAACAGAAGAAAAGGATCGGTTTTGGACTTTTCTTTGAGACGCCATTAGTGTTTAGGTTCGCTATTGAACCAGCGAAACAAGAACCAACCTCTTATGCACATTGCTATTATCGGGAACGGGGTGAGCGGCATCACCGCAGCACGTTATTTACGCAAGCTAAGCGATCATCAAATCACCGTTATTTCCGCTGAGACAGACTATTTCTTTTCCCGTACTGCGCTCATGTACATCTACATGGGGCATATGCGCTTTGTGGATACGCAACCTTACCAACCGCACTTTTGGGAAAGAAACCGTATTGAGCTGAAACGGGCTTATGTGGAACAAGTGGATTTCGCACAAAAGCAGCTAAAATTTGCGGGAGGTGAGCAGATGGCTTACGATAAGTTGATCCTAGCGGTAGGTAGTACGCCCAACAAGTTTGGCTGGCCTGGACAAGACTTAGAGGGTGTTCGTGGCTTGTACAGTTATCAGGATCTAGAATATATGGAAAGCCACAGTGAAGGGCTAAAGCATGCGGTTATTGTAGGTGGTGGCCTCATTGGTATTGAGATGGCCGAGATGTTCCACACCCGCCACATCCCCGTCACCTTCTTGGTACGGGAACAGAGCTATTGGAGCAATGTACTACCGGCCGAAGAATCAGCAATGATTAACCGGCACATTGTGAAAAATGGAATCGATTTACGCCTGGGAACGGAGCTCAAAGAAATTGTTGACGATGGTTCGGGCAAAGCCTGTGCAGCCATAACTAATGAGGAGGAACGAATAGATTGCGGCTACGTTGGCCTCACGGCTGGGGTGCGTCCCAATCTAAGCTTTTTGCAGGATACGGAATTGGAACTTGGCCGTGGCGTTCTCGTTAATGAGCACCTGCAGACCAACATCCCTGACGTTTACGCCATCGGTGATTGTGCACAACAAAGAGAACCACTTCCTGGTCGCCGACCGATTGAGGCCATTTGGTACACCGGGCGTATGATGGGGGAGGTCGCTGCTTACAATATTTGTGGGCAAGAAGTAGCTTACGATCCCGGTATCTGGTTCAATTCAGCCAAGTTCTTCGATATTGAATACCAAGTCTACGGCGAAGTACCCGCCCAGATTCCTGAGGATATGGAAACGCTCTACTGGGAGCATCCAGACGGTGAAAAGTCGATCCGCATCAACTACGACAAAGAGCAAGGACACATTCGGGGCTTCAATCTAATGGGGGTTCGCTACCGCCACGAAGTATGCCGCAAGTGGCTCGCCGATAAAACACCGGTAGAAGAAGTCCTACAAAATCTGGGCATCGTCAACTTTGACCCCGAATTCTACGATGAGTACGAAAGCGAGCTCGTTGCTGTTTATAATCAAAAAAGCGGTAAGCAGCTCCAGCTGAAAAAGAAAAGAGGCTTGGCTAAAGCCTTGGACTTTCTGTGGGGGTAGGGAGTAGTTGAATTAGTTAATTTGGTTGGGCCTGCGGCCCTGGTTGGTTGATTTAGTTAGTCCTCCTGCGTCGGCCTTAGTTGGTTTGGGTTCCTACGTCAGCCTTGGTTAGTTGGTTGGAATGTTAGATGGTGGAGTTCTGGGGGCAAACTCTAATCTAGTTTCATTTTCATTGTAATTGCTATTTTGATTGACCTTAGGTGCTCTTGGTGTCTTAGGTGGTTTGAAATTGTTAGAAAGTTAAAGTGGTGATAATACCATCTTGAGAACTTTATTTGTCACTGTCACTCCTCATGTCTACCACTTACCCGCCAAAACAGTCCCGTTACCAGTAGCGTCTTTCTGATCTGTCATTGAGCGTGCAAATTGGGTACAGATTAACCCTATTGTACCATGCTCAACCTGATTAGTGACATCCATTTGCATTGTGGCTTGAAAGGCTTTGCGGCCGACGGGCACCCCGATTATGAAGACTTTACCATCTGGGATTATTATCCACCCCAGGAAGAAGCCCTGGAAAAACTCAATTTTGCCCTACGAGCGGCGGTGAAAGAAACGGCTATTGCTTCCCAGGCCAATTTAGATGCCTGTGTAGAAGCGCGGCTGCATATCCCATTTTTAGCCCTCTACCCCATTGAACGGCAGATGTTTGATCTGGATCCCCAACGGCCTTTTCGCCGTTTGTTCCAATTCTTATTACGAGGAGAGCAACACGCCAATTTAGGCGCAGCCGTGACGGGTTTTCCAATTGAAAAAATCCGGGAAGCCATCGCTCAAGTTACCGAGCAGCGGCATGAGGTCTGTGATTACTACGAAGAGTACCTGCGAGAAAGAGCCTACCTGCTACGGCAGTCAGAAACCCGCTCTAAGCAATATCCTAATTACCGCTTCACCATAGTCACTAATTATCAAGATCTACAGCTAGCGGTAGCAAATGGACAAACCATTGCAGGGCTGCTCACGGTAGAAGGTGCGCACGCTTTTGGCCGTTACCCCAGCTATACCACCCTGCGAAAGGAATGGGAGGAATTGACCCCTAGAGAAGTGGTTGCGTTGCGTAGTAGTTTCTTGGAAAACGTGCTGAAAGTGAAAACAGGAGAGAACGGCCGCTTGGCACCATTCTTCGTTACTTTTTGCCATCATTTCAATAACCTACTAGCTGGGCACGCCAGAAGTTTTTCTGATAAGGCTCCGCTAGCATTGGGGCTCAATAAGCCGGGTATGCGCCACCTATTCAACCAGGAGCCGGGGCTGAATCGTGGTTTTACTCCTTTAGGGCGGGAAGTGTTAGACCTTATGCTTGACCGCAAACAAGGGCGCCGAATTCTGATTGATACCAAACATATGAGTGTGGCTACCCGGAAGGAGTTTTACACCTACATCCGCAATAAGCGTGAATTTGAGGGCGACCGGATTCCAATTGTTCATAGTCATGCCGCCATTAGTGGTTGGGCCACGCTGGACCAGGCCGCTGACCAAGAGGACAATAATGATTTGGACAAGGGCCACTTTTTTAGCCGTTGGCAGATCAACCTCACCAACGATGATATTCTGGAAACCTACGATTCGGATGGTCTTATTGGTGTCGTACTCCACGAAGGGCGTATGCCGGGTGCCAACTTTCACAAGCAAGTGCGAAAGTTACGTAAGCGTATTGAGCGCTACCGCAATGACGACCGCCGCCGGCTTTACGTAGAGCGAGAGTTGAAGGACTTGTACCTTAAGCTGGTCTGGTCTACTATCTTCCATATTGTAAAAGTAGTGCGGGATATCCGTCAGGAAGATGGCTGGAAAATGATCGCTTTGGGTAGTGATTATGACGGCCTGGTGGACCCGATCAACGCTTTCCCGGAGGTAGATAGTTTTCAGGATCTACGACAGGAGATGATCCATTACCTCAATGCTGGGGAGGAAATTTACTTCTTGCAAAATGGGGAGACCAAACCTTTCCCCTTCTCAGAGGTTAGAGCTTTGCAGCAAGGTCAGAGCGCTGAGCAGTTGCTGGACCGTATTCTGGGGGGCAATACCCAGGCGTTTCTGGCCAAGTACTTTACCGAATCTTACCTAACCGAAGATGTGCCTGATATGACCTTCACGGAACCGAATACCACCAATTTAGTGTCTCGTCGGGCCACTGCGTAGGGAATAAGTCTCCTAAACAGTATTTTGGATGATCATCCATATTTGTTACCTTGAAAATTAACTAAAACCAAAGCCTAGTAACCCATGCTCAACTTAGTTCAAGATCCACAAATTCAGCAGGTTCTCCTGCCCGCCGCCGCTGCCCCCAACTGGCAAGACGATTTAGACAAACTCATTTCTGGTGATACCACATTGGATCGGCGTTCTGCCGGAGAAGATTCTATCCGAGCCTTTCAGCGTCTGCTGATTTTCCTCGGGTATTCCACCTCCTCATCAGGCTCCTTTGGGATCGACGGTGATTTTGGTCGGGGTACCAACCGGGGGCTAGCTCAATTTATGTTTGACCATGATTTGGCTCCTCAGAATATCACGCGCAAAATACTTGCTTACGATTGCACCTGGCAGACCGCGCGCAAATTGATCAAAATCATTCCGGACGTGCAACTGAATGTAACGGTGCTGGAAGCCATGTTGAAAGCCGCCAAAACCGCCATTGAGACCAATAAGGTCAACTGTGGCTCCTTTGATGAGGCCATCTTCCAACTCAATGCTTTGGATAGTCGCCAGCACTTGAACTGCCGCAAGATCAACGATCGCTACGGCGCCTTTGCCGTCAAGGCGTCAAAGGCCGTCAAAGAAACCCGCAATATTACTATTCATCCAGAGTGGATTCTCTCCATTATACGGCAAGAAACGGCTGGTGTGGTCCGCCCGCGTTTTGAGCAGCACTGGCTGACTAAGCTAGCCAAGAAAAATTCGGAGGCCAGTTTGGCCGAACTCCGCTTCCGCGCGATGAGTTTTGGCTTAGGCCAAATCATGGGCTTCAACTACAATCGCGTCGGAGCTGATTCGGCAGAAGATCTGTACACCTTTCCCATGGCGAAGCAGATTATTTCCATTGCTCGCTTCCTCACTTTGAGTTCGCGCACGCGTCCGGTGGTGCGTAAAATGAATCCTACCGCGGATGACTTTAAAGCAGTGGCTCGTTATTACAACGGCTCTGGCTTCGCTGCGCACCACTACGATGAAAGTTTGGCGCGCTGGTTTAGGGAATTTAAATTGCTGCGAGCTTCTTAAAGTCAACTGAGTTGGGGCTGTCTTAAAAGCCCTCTTCCAATGATTTTGTATTCGGCTCGATGATTTGTATCTTAGGAGAAAGCTAA
>JBCBWU010000189.1:0-14512 GCA_039816955.1 Bacteroidota bacterium | reverse complement strand
GTGCCAGATTTCAATCGCGTAGATAACTGAACTCCTAGCCAGTGCATACAGCTCTTCTTCGGGTAATTGCTTTATATACAATATGACGATCGTCCAGGCTATTATGATGCAGTTAGGGCCTAACAACTACCTCCGTGGCACGGACAACCGGGATAGTCGGACCAGATAACTTGGCGAAATACCTACGGTAGTCTACACTGGTTAAATTGCCGTTAGTCCTTAATTTGCTAGGCGTTTGGTAAAATTGCCTATGTTTCTTACTGTTTGGAAGCAGGATGTATGCACTATTAATAATTCAAACCCAACACTCACCCCTAACCTTTACATCGCTCAATACATTGGCAAACAGCTTATTTAAATTTGATCAAGTATATACCGCTTGGACCGCTCAACGGCTGAGTAGGCACGTCTTATATTGGCTGGGTTGGACCACCTTTTACGCCTCCATCAACAGTGGTTATCACGATGAAGGCTTTCAGACCTGGTTTATGGTGGAGGTGGCTATTTTGCCCGCTAAGTTGCTCTATGTGTACACGGTCATCTACCTTTTGATGCCCTTTTTTCTTTTACGCAAGCGGTACGCCTGGTTTTTCGTCAGTGCCGTCATTGCGGCTGGTTTTGGAGCAGTGCTAATCTTTGTAATCGATGTATCGATTATTCAGCCACACATCCTAGATCGACACCTCTACGGGTATTTCATCCACACCAAAATTGTGTACAAAATTTTGGATTTGATATACATCGCTTCCTTTCCGGTATTAATCAAATTGTGGCAACGGCAACTACAACAGGAGAAAAAGGCACAGGCATTGAGTATGGAAAAGCTGGGAGCGGAATTAGAACTGTTGCGCAATCAATTACAACCACACTTTCTGTTCAACACGCTCAATAATCTCTATGGTATGGTATTGAGCCAGCACCCCCAAGCGGCGGAGGTAGTAATGCGCCTGTCTGATATGATGTCGTACATGCTGTACGAATGCAATAGCGAGCAAATTGAATTGGAAAAGGAAATCACCCAACTGAAAAACTACATCGAACTAGAGAAGATTCGCTACGGCAACCGATTGGAGGTGTCCTTTGAAGTGGGCGGCCAGCTCAGCGGAAAGATGATTGCCCCACTCCTGTTCATTGCCTTTTGGGAAAATGCCTTTAAACACGGGCCCGCCCAGATGGAGCAACCCTCCTGGATTACAGGAAGTCTTTGGGTAGAAAATGGGCAACTGGATTTCCGTTTGGAAAACAGTATTCCCGAACAATTAGAAGCACCTGCTACGAGCCCAAATACTAAGAGTGGAATTGGCTTAAACAACGTCAAAAAGCGATTAGAACTGCTGTATCCAGGCCGCTACGAATTGAACAACAACATTGATGAAACCTACTTTGTCCGACTAAGTATTGATTTACGCTCTTCTTAAAATCACCCGCGTTATGTTGAAATGTATGATTGTAGAAGACGAGCAGATGGCTGTGAAGGTACTGCAAAGCCACATCAACAGCTTACCCAATCTGGAGATTAGCAGCGTGCATCACAACGCCATGGATGCCATCACCGCCTTGCAAACCCAGAAGGTAGACGTACTTCTACTGGATATTCAGATGCCCAAGCTTTCTGGCCTGGGTTTACTTAAGGCGCTACCGCAACTGCCTCCCGTCATTCTCACCACGGCCTACCGCGATTACGCCATTGAGGGATTCGATCTGGATGTAGTGGACTACCTGCTAAAGCCGATTTCGTTTGAACGCTTTGTAAAAGCGATAGATAAGGTGCATCGCCGGCGGCAGCCCACACCTGAAGTCCCGGCTGCAGAAACGCAACATCAACTCGCTCCAGACTCATTCATTTACGTCAAACACCAACGCAACTTCGTTAAAGTTCTCCTGGCGGACATCGTATATATCGAAAGTATCAAAAACCATGTACGCCTGGTAACGGCACAGGATACCCTCTTGCCCTTAATCAGCCTGACGGAAATGGAAGCCAAACTACCACCGCAGCATTTCCTTCGGGTGCATCGGTCCTTCATAGTAGCCCTAGCGCAAGTGAGTAGTTATTCTGCTACGCATGTACACACGACTAGCAAAGTCTTGCCGATTGGCCGGCATTACAAGCAGCAGGTATTGGATCGGTTGGGGAGTTATGTGATTTGAGGATTAGCTTAGTGACCGGGATTTATGAACTTTCAGGAATCAATTGGAACTATTCTCCCCTCTACATTGGTTTTACTTCCGCACGATGTAAGGAAATACATTTGCCAGAAAACCCCTGTGCACATTAAATAACTCCTTGGTTTTGAACCATATAAATCTTCACTTCGTCAAGGATAAAAGGAGCTTTGCAGAGGACAAATATTTCCCTATTTTTGTGGCGCGCTGGTAACAGCGCGAAGTCTGGTCCCATAGCTCAGTTGGATACCTGCCTGCCAGGCCGCTGAGCGCTAGCCTAGCGGGCAGGCAGGGAGCACCTGACTTTAAGTAACTAAGTAAATGTATTACGTCTACGTGCTCAAAAGTGAGCAACAGTATCGTTTCTATGTTGGAATGACGCAGGATGTTGACAAACGCCTTGCTGAACATAATAGTGGAAAGACAAAGTCTACCAAAGGCTTTCGCCCTTGGCTACTGTTTTTCTACGAAGAATTTCCTGATCGCACGCAAGCCAGAGCACGAGAGAAGTATCTCAAAAGTGGCTACGGCGAGCAGTGGATAAAGGAAAAATGGTCCCATAGCTCAGTTGGATAGAGCACCTGACTTCTAATCTGGCGGTCGCAGGTTCGAATCCTGCTGGGATCACATTAAATTGGGCGTAAATTACTGTATATCAGTAGTTTACGCCCTTTTTATTTGCCCAAAGGGGACGGAATCAGGGACGCTATGCCAAAACTAAGTAGAGACAGGAGTAGGTCGTATGTAATGGCCACTAAGTCCGAGAAGAAGGTCAACGCCACAGGAGATCAGAAATTCTACAACAGCTGGAAGTGGCGTCAGAGGTCGATCAGGAACCGGCAACTAAATCCATTATGTGAGGTTGCTGAAGCAGCAGAAGAGACAAGGGAGGCAGATGTCACAGATCATTTGATTCCGATAAGTGAAGGTGGTGCACGCTGGGATGATAGGAACTTAATGTCAATGAGCCATCATTACCACCATAAGAAGAGAGGGATTGAGTCACATGGTTTGAATGTGAAGACTATCTCCACCGATGGAGGTTTGATACCTGCGGACAGAAGAGACATAATAAACATACTACTACATGGCAGAGCTAAACTGGATTGATGTAAATGAAAGGATGCCTAAAGAGCAAGATACTGTATTGGCCTATGTCAATGGATATATAATCGAGGCGTGGTGGAGTTATCGTGGCGATAGAATACACTGGGATTTTGCAACACTTGTATATCATGGACGTGAGACATGCTGGGCATCGTCATCTGATGTAGTAACGCATTGGTCTGCATACCCTTCTGTGCCGAGCGACGACGTCGAGGGGGAGGGGGGGTGTTAATCTCTATCGCCGTTTCGGTCTACATCCCCAGCCTAGCAGATATTTTTCACACGGAAATTTCAGAAAAAATAACCCCCTATGAAAAAGCTCATTCCAAACAAAAATTTATCCCGAAGAGGGAAGCAGATTTTCAGGCAAATTGCAGATCATTTAGGTGGTGAAAATTTGCTTGGAACTCACAATAAATTCTTCATTGACATACTCGCCGCTGAGATTGAAATGTATGAGTTGATGGAGGTTGCCCCCGAAGACTACATCAGTCCAGGTCAAAAAGGGAGCGAGGTTATTAATCCAATCCTGCGAGAGCGAAGAGGAACCATTAAGACTATCCTTTCTATTGCTCGTGAATTTGGCCTCACACCTAAAAGTCTGCATTCTATGGGTATGCTTAGACCGTCAGATGATGTCCCCAAAGACCCTGTAGCCGATATGATGATGAAGAGAGCGAAAATGAAAGTTGTATAAATTCAATAAACATGAGGAGTCAGTATCTGAGGGAGTTAGAACTCATCCAATCTAAGGTTAACCAAGTTGACCAAATTAATACCAAGAGTGCCTACTTACAGGCCATAAAAGAGCTACTGGATAGCATCTATGATGACTACACCAAAGACGGAAAAATAAGCTGGTGGCGAATCATACTCAACGCTGGAACTATAATTGCCCGAATCATTACCGTTCGAAACTTAGTGCATAAGGTCCGTTAAGATTGGCTGACTTTTACTCGCTGGCTGAGCAGTATATCGAGGAGGTAAGCAGCGGGGAAATTGTCAGTTGTAAACAAGCCAAGCAAGCTGTTGCTAGGCACCTGCAACTCCTGCAGGATGCAGAGTCTAAGGGGTATAAGTGGAGCGAGAAATCCGCTCGATACGCCCTTGACCTTTTTTCGCTATTCAAGCACACAAGTGGTGACTACGGCGGTAAGCCTTTCGGGATGCTTCCCTGGCAGGCCTTCGTTGTAGCTTCCATCTTTGGCTGGTATAAAAAGGATGAGAATGGTGATTACAAGCGACTGTTCCGAAAGGCTTATGTAGAGGTTGCGAAGAAGAACGGGAAAACAGAGTTGGCGGCAGGGGTTGGTGAAATCCTTGCATTTTTCGATGGCGAATATGGCGCGGAGGTTTACAGTGCTGCCAACAAATATGACCAAGCATACATCTGTTGGAACTCCGCCAGAGTGATGGCAGAATTTCTCCGAAAAGATTCTGCAGGATTTCGGAGCATGGTGGATATACACGGCGCTCGGAACAACTCAAACATATTCAGCAAGAAGCTAAATTCTTTCTTCAAGCCTGTTGGTGGAGATAGTAAAACGCTTGACGGCCTTCGCCCTCACGGTGCCATCATCGATGAATTTCACGAAGCTAAAGACGACTCTATTCTTCGAAATTTGAGCTCGGGTATGGTGAATAGATCACAGCCCCTTCTCTTCATTATTACTACTGCAGGTTTCAACATCCAAGGGCCATGCTATCTGTATCGAAAAGTCGTTTGTGACATCCTTTCTGGAGCCAAGTTTGATGATAGCACCTTCGGCATAGTATTCACATTGGATGAAGACGATGACTGGGAGGATGAAAGCAACTGGGTGAAAGCTAACCCTTCGATTGGTATTACTCCTACTTGGGAAGGTCTTCGAACCGAATACACAAAAGCGAGAAATGAAGGCTCAACAGCCGAGGTAAACTTCAAAACTAAGAACCTCAATATTTGGACTCGGGTGGCCAAAACTTGGATTCAAGACTACAAGTGGATGGCACCAGCTGCGCACTTTGCACCTGATTCATTGATTGGTCGGACTTGCTATGCTGGTTTGGATCTGGCTAAAACGCGAGATTTAACAGCATTAGCTCTTCTATTTCCTCCCATAGAAGAGAATGAATTATTCAAGGCCCTGTTCTGGTTTTGGTGTCCCGAAGAAAATGCTCGTACCCGAGCCAAAGAAGATGGAGTGCCTTATCTAGACTGGGCCAATGAAGGGTTGCTCTCCCTGACTCCAGGGGATGTAACGGACTATGATTTCATCTACACAAAGATTCTAGAAATCGGAGAAAACTATGATTTGAGGGGGATATCATATGACCCTTGGAATGCTACACAGCTCGCTACACAGCTCGAGCAAGCCGGAGCTATTACAAAGCAATTCCCTCAAACTACCAAGTACTATAACGAGCCGATTCTATGGATCGAGCGTAGCATCATGCAGAAGGTTTTGAATCATGGAGGAAACAAAATCATTAGATGGATGGCGGCGAACGTGGTGCTATTTGTGGATAGCAATGGCAACGTAAGGTTTGATAAAAAGAAGAGTCAAGAGAAGATTGACGGCATGGCTGCTTTTGCTATGTCTGTTGGGGAGTACTTGGATAAAAGGGATGCTGATCCCTATCAAAATGTTGACTGGTCTCAATTGCAATGGTTATGAAAACAACAATCGAAAATAATAGCAGGCCACCTTTGATGATCGCCAGAAATTACTTTCAGCGATTCTATGAAATAAAAGGCGACAACCTTTCAGATAAGGCCGCTTATTTGATTCTCGAGGAAGAATACCGGGAACAATACCAGGTAAACAAGTACACTTCATACGGCTCTTTCAGAGTCATGAAGGGCAGATTTGTAGCTAAAATGTGCCGGAAATAGAATTTTGTTAACAAAGTTAACGCCCATTATCACGCAAATCCCGCACTATTGTTCTGGATTAGTGCAGAATGATGAGTGAGGAGACTTTTTATGTGAAGAAAGATCGACAGGTACGTTGGTATAATCCTCTTACCTGGATTCGGCGTGCCTCATACACGCAGATCGGCTCTCTCAAAGACTGGGATGCTTGGAAAGGTATCATTTATGGTGCCAACAAATCTAAGGTAATTGTAAACGAAAGAACAGCTCAAGGAGTCCCTGCCTTGTGGAGAGCTTACAATATTACCGCCGAGCAAGTAGCAAGTCTTTCCCTTTCTGTCTATACCAAAGAAAGTGACGGTTCTATTAGGGAGGCCACAAGCCACCCCTTGTACAAACTATTGAAATTTCGGCCAGGGCCAGAATATAGTAGTTTCGATTTCAGAGAGACTATGGTCCGTCAGATAGTGATGCGGGGCAGGTCTTTTGTCTACCCAGTACGGGATAACAGGGGTGCCATTACTCGCTTGATATTGCTCCCGCCGCCTGCAGATATTTTTGAGAGCAAGGCAGGAGTTCTCACCTATGTATTCCAGAATGTTGGTTTTGCAAAAAAGGAATACGTGCTAAGGTGGGATGAGGTATTGCACTTTAAGGCATACAGCAGAGATGGCCTGACCAGCCAGAATCCACTAAACATATTTCATGAGGCGATGGGTGTGGCGATTAGTCAAATCGATTACGCTGGAAGTTACTTTGGAAATGGTGCTCATGTTAGTGGCCTTCTCACGCCTGAATCTCCAATGCAGCCCAAGCAAGTCGATCAAGTGATCGAGTTTTGGAATCGGCACAATACTGGGCCAGATAAAGTTGGCAAGACGGGTATTATTCCATTTGGAATGAAATACCAAAAGCTGGGCTCCAATCTGCAGGACAGTGATTTTGCTGCCAATCGGAGATTGTCGATTGAGGACATTGGCAACATAACTGGAGTACCTGTTGACCTGCTGAATAGCGGTGACAAAACGAGCACCTATGCGAGTGCTGAGCAACGAATAAAGCAGTTTGTGAATTTTGTCGTTCGAGCTCAATGCAAACGTATTGAGGACGAAATGAATAGCAAGCTCTTTCCCGCTCGCGATCTAGGAAAAACATTCGTTCGACACAACATTGATAGCCTGCTTAGAGGCGATACGAAGACTCGTAGTCTGTATTACAATGTGATGATGCAGAACGGTGTATTCAGTGTGAACGAGGTGCGAGAATTAGAGAATAAAAATCCTGTAGAGGGAGGTGATGAGCTCCGTGTACCAATGAATATGGAGCCTATAAATTTCGAGGAGGATGAACCAGGAGGAAAGAAGGACGAGTAAAGAGACTCGAACAGTAAGAATGGAACTTAGGGCTGCAGAAGACCCTAACAGCCGTACTATTGAAGGATACGCTGCGATTTACGGATCGGAGTCAGTTGAGCTTTGGGGGTTCAATGAAATTATTGAACCTGGAGCCTTTGATGAAGCAGACCTTTCTGATGTACGCGCTCTTTTTAACCATGATCCGAACCAAATCCTTGCTAGGTCAAAATCAGGAACTCTGGAATTAGTCTTAGATGAGAAAGGGCTAAAGTACAGATTCGATGCTCCAGAATCTCCGGTCGGAGACCATGTTTTGACAATGGTCCGCAGAGGAGATATCAGTGAATCTTCATTCTGTTTCGTAATTGTTGAGGATTCTTGGGAGGATCGTGGAGACGAGCTCCCGCTTCGACACCTGCGAAAAATCGGTGTCGTTCACGACATCGCTCCGGTTACTTATCCTGCCTATGAGAAAACTAGCGCTACGGCTAGGAGTCTCGAAAAATTCACCCAGTCAACTGATTGCCATGTAGATGACGGCCTGCTGGCCGCTCTAGATATTTTAGAACTTCAATAAAATCCAATGAAGCGAAGCGACGAACTTCGGCAGTGGAAAGCCGATAAGATGAAGGAGATGCGTGATTTGGCTAAGGCCGCAGAAGGTCGCGCAATGACTAAGGAAGAGCGAGACAAATTTAAAGGTCTCAAGTCCGAAGTTGAAGAGATTAACGAAGAGCTGGGGGCTATCGAGATGCTAGAAGCTGAAGAAAGCCGATCTGCTCAACAACAGGCCCAACAACGCCAGTCTCGTGGTGTCCAAAGCGGAGGAGAAGACGGTGAAAAGCAAAAAATCCAACGCAACTATAGCATTTTGCGAGCGATTTCTCTTCGTGCTAGCAATAAGCAACTGGACGGCCTTGAGCTTGAGATGCAGCAGGAGGCTCAGAAGGAAATGCGAGAGTCAAATGTCAGCGCGGAGGGTAACATTCAGATTCCCTCAATGCTGAGTAAGACCTATCGCACTCGTAAGGTTTCGGAGGCGCGGGATATGACTGTAGGCACCGAAGCTGACGGAGGTTATACTGTAGCCACTGACTTGGGGGGGCTAATCCCACTATTAGAACCTCGCTTAATGGCTCGAGAAATGGGTGCCACTATCCTTTCTGGCCTTGTTGGTGATTTAGATCTGCCTCGAAACACGTCTGACTCTTCAGCAAGTTGGGAAGGTGAGATCACCGAAGTACCTGAAAGCACCCCCGGCTTTGATAAGATTTCATTGTCTCCAAAGCGCCTTGCCGCTTTGACTTTGATTTCTAAAAAGCTGATGGTTCAGAGTAGCATATCTGTGGAGAATTTTGTCCGTCGCCGGATGAATTTCGCAGTACGCCGATCTGTAGACTTGGCTTGCTATAATGGTTCCGGTACAGGAAACGAGCCAACAGGAATCCTTAACACCCCTGGTATTGGCGACGTTGTAGGTGGCACTAATGGTGCAATTCCTACCTGGAACAACATCGTTGGTTTAGAAACCGAAGTTGCAGTTGATGACGCGGATATTGGCCGTTTGGGGTATGTCCTTACTCCTGGTATGCGTGGCGTATTAAAGACTGTAAAGCTTGACCCTGGCTCTGGTCGATTCATTTGGCCAGTAAATGGCAGAGAGCTCAACGGATACCGTGCTGGTGCAACCACTCAAGTCCCTAGCAATCTTGTTAAAGGGTCTAGCAGTGATTGCCATGCAATCATTTTCGGAAACTGGGAAGACTTGATCATTGCTCAGTGGGCTGGTATTGACTTGACAGTCGATCCATTCAAGTACGCCGAAAAAGGTCAGGTGCGCCTTGTAGTAAATAGTTTCTGGGACCTCGCAGTCCGTCACGCGCAAAGTTTTGCTGCGATGAAGGACGCAAAAACATCTTAATCATGGCTGACGCAAAAAAAGCAGCAACTAAAAAAGTGAGAGTTCAGTTCGTGAAATCACCTACTGGCAAACCATATTTCCTTGCCTATAGCATTGGCCAAATCGCCACTCTAGACAGTGAATTAGCGACTAAGTTGATGCAGGATGGAATCGCAGCACGTCCAGGAGATTTAAAGGGAGCTGAAGAGACTACTGAATCTCAAGAGGAGTAAGAATGACAAGTTATCGGGTTACATCAGGGCCAAGCGATGAGCCGTTCCAACTTCAGGAAGTTAAGGACCATCTGAAAGTAGATTTTTCTACTGACGACACCCTTATTAATGCGCTTATCGTATCAGCTCGACAGAATGTCGAGAATTACACAAACCTGGCCTTGATGCCCCAAACTGTTACTCAGAAATTCGACAGCTTTTACGAAGACACCTGGAATGGCCTGCTGGAGTTATCTGTTTCTCCACTTATTGGAATCGATAGTTTTCAGTATAAGAACTCAGATGGCCAGAGTGCCACTTTTGAGTCTGCAGACTACATTCAACACTCTTTCCAATCACCTCCTAGGATTAGTTTGGCCGAGGGAAAGAGCTGGCCAACTACAGCTAACGAGGATCAGGCCATTACGGTAGTATATCAGGCAGGCTTTGCGAGTGCTGATGCCGTTCCTAAACTGATTAAGCAAGCGATGCTCCTGATGATAGGCCATTGGTACGAAAACCGGCAAGATAGCGTGGAGCGTCTGCCGAAAGCAAGTGAAAGGTTGCTCTGGAATTATCGAGTTATTTCTTAGCAAATGGACAAAATAGGTCAACTACGATACCGCATCAAATTTGCCGTACCTCTCAGAGGACGGGATAGTGTGTATGGTGGTGGTAAGGATACCTGGATTTTTTCAGAAGAACTATTTGCTCACCGGGAATATACACAGGTGGGCAGCAATGAACAGGAGAGCGCCGGACAAATGAGTCCAGTCACGCGGGTAGTATTCACGATCAGAGGCAGGGACGGGATTGATGCTAGTATGCAAATCATTTATGAGGAGAAAATACACCGCATCAATTCTGTCCTACCCACTCAACGTCGCGACTACATCCAACTTGAAACGGAACAGATCGGAGACTGGCAGGACCAGGCTCTGGTGCAAGCTGATGGCCAGTCATTAATTGACTCTGATGGGCAGGCCATAGTTTGGCAGCCATCTGCAGATCAGAGTGAAGGATATGAAGCTCCAGGACTGGTATTTAGAGACAGCGAGGGGCAGCTTTACGAACGAGTGTAATGCCTACAAATGCAATAGGAAATGACCGAGCTAATCAGCAGTATATACGTCAGTGGGTACGTGACATTAATACTGTGGTTAGGGATTTCGACCGCGAGGATCGAGTAAAAATATTGAGAGCCGCTGCGAGGCCGATTGTAAAAGCGAGCCGGACCATTGCTCCAAGAGGAAACCAACCTCACTATCGCTATAAGAGGCGCAGAGGAAGGTTCGAAAGAGCAGCTCGTTCTTTGGTGTCAAATAGAAAAAGGAGCAGGAGAAAGGGCAGCAATGAAGGTGGACGCAAAGGCGTCGACAAATCAAAGATAGCAGCGGTTTACTACCCTGGTAACTTGCAAAAGTCACTTAGATCACTAGTATTCAGACGATCAAGAGATGTATTTGTAGGACCAAAACAGGGAGGACCACAGCGGACAGAATACGGAAGAACAGTGCGTACAGCTGATGGCTATTACGCTCAAATGATATACGGAAGCGCTGCAGCTTTTAGGGCTAGAGTGCTTCGTCCCGCCTTAGCTTCGAGTAGAGCTGCTGCTCTAAAAAAAGCTCAGGAGATAAGGACAAAAATTTTAGAACGTGCTAGGCAAAAAGGAGTAGCAATATGAGTGTAGCGGCAGGCAGTGCGTTATATCACGCGGTCAAAGACAACACCGATATATGGACGGCAATTAATGGGAGTTTCTACCCTAATGTGCTGCCAGAATATGTAACATACCCCGCTGTTGTTTGGGGGCAGTTGACAGACGATATCGAGACGACTAAGGACGGCCCAATTGAAAACGGCAAGCTCTTTCAAATTGACATCTACGCTGCAGACTATACCACCGCTCAAAACATTGCTTCACTCCTGAAAAATAAAATGATGTGGCTCACTTTAGATGTGCCAAGCTTAGGTCTGTGTAGGATTTCCTACGGTGATCAAGGTGACGCAACTCCCGTCGAAGGGAAAGAGCTGCTGCATATTATTCAAGATTACAGAGTTCGGGTGAAAGCACCCGCTTAAAACCAAGTGAACTATGCCAGTAATTGACGGAACGGATCTCCGTATTTATGTTAACGGAAATCCAATTGGGCACGCAACAAGTTGCACGCTCGATTTATCGAAAGAAATCCGCGAAACAGTTTCAAAGGACAATGTTGGAAACTGGGCGGAGAAGGAAGGTGGCCAGAAATCAGCCACACTACAATTTGAAGGCTTTGTCACCAATGACGCGACACTTAACTCCGTCACGGTAAACACCGCCGAAGACTTATTTGATGCATTTGACAGTGATTCCCTTATCGCATTTGCATTCTCTGACAAAGTATCAACAAACGTTGAGTACACTGGGAACTCAATTATGAGCGCCCTTTCTTTTGGCGCTCCAGTAAATGAAAACGCCACCCACAGTGGATCGCTAGAAGTTACTGGGCCAGTTAATAAGGTTACGATACCTTAAATTATTTGAGCTAAAGACTAAGGCAAAATGAATAAGATTAAAGTTGGTAAAGAAGAGTTTCCCATTCACTTTGGACACAGTGCAATGGTCAAGATGCTACAGTTGGCAGAAATGACCAAGTTTACTGAGATTGATAAACTGATGACAGATTTCCCTATGGAAAAGGCTCCAGAGGCTGTTGTTTCGCTGATAAAAAATGGCATCAAAGTCAACAAAAGTAGCATGAAGGCTCCATCGCAAAATGCGGTAATTGATGCTATGGATGAAGACATCATGATTTGGGCTAACATCTTAGAAGCAATTGGGAATCAATTTTCCACACCTGACGACATCACGGAGGGAAACTCACCTTCCAAGACCTCCAAGCAATAGCAACGGGAGTCTTGGGGTGGTCACTAAGTGATTTTAATGAAAGCAGCCCTGCCGAAGTTCTTCGAGCACTAGCCTGGAAAACGCATTTTCGAGAGGGTACAGATCGAACGATACTTGAGGCTGCTAGAATGCTTGGTTTCTGGCTCTTGCAGCCATACGACGGTGATAAGCAGATAAAGAAGCCAACGGACTTAATTCAATATGACTTTGATCCAGTAACAGAACCTGTAGAACTGACTGAAGAGGATAGGATTGCCCAGCAACAAAAGTTTGCTCGCTGGGACATGAAGATGAAGGAGGAATATGGCCAGTCAACTATTAATAAGGGTCGGGATACGTCTTGATAATTTTGAAAAAGGTATCAAGACAATAGAAAGAAAGATGAGTCGTCTAAGCAGTAGGCTTAGTCGGTTAGGGTCTGATCTTTCAACTAACATTTCACTTCCCGTTGCTGGGGTGGCTACTGCTGCCGTATCTGCATTTGCGAAACTAGAGCGTTTAGAAAACGGGCTAAAAGCCATTGCAGATGAAGGAGAAGACACGGCCAAGACCCTCGAACGTTTGCAGAGGATTGCCCAACTGCCTGGCATTAGTTTGGAGCAAGCCATCCAGGGCAGCAACCAACTGAGAAACGTAGGTTTTGAAGCTCGCCAAGCTGAAATCATACTTCGTGAATTATCTAAAGCCGTCACCCTTTCGGGAGCTGGTCCAGAGCAACTTCAAAGTGTTGTTCGCCAGCTTGTCCAGATGAGTTCAAAAGGTCGAATACTTCAGGAGGACTTAGGTGTAATTCTTGAGAATGTTCCCAGTGTTGGCATCGCTATTCAAGACGCCTTTGGCACGCAAAGCGTCGAAGCTATACGTGCGACTGGGGTTAGTGCTCAGGAATTTACAGCTAAAATCATTCAGGCGATTTCAGCTAACGAGAAATTTCAGAACGTACAAGGAGGGCTGGCTAACGACTTTGATAATTTTCGACAATCCGTTATTCGGAGTCTTGCAGCGCTTGGGCGAAGCATTGCCGAAAGTATCAATTTGTCGGGCATTCTTGAGAAGCTATCCAGCTTTTTGGAGAGGGTAACTAAAAGATTCGAAAGCTTATCAATAACCACACAGCGCTTTATCGTAATTGGGGCAGGTATCGCTGTTGTCATTGGGCCTGTCATCACCGTACTTGGTGTATTAGCTAAGGCTTTCGTATTCATTTTGCCAGCGATAAAGGCCGTAGGGATAGCGCTCGCTGTATTAGCCACCCCCGTAGGAGCTGCAGTCGCTGCAATAGGCTTTTTTACTGCAGCTATATCTGTAGCATACAAAGGCTCGAAAGAGTTTAGGGCAACGATAGCTGGGGTTATAGAAGTCATTAAAAAATTTGCCGCTGATGCCGTTAGGGCACTAACGCTTCCGGTACGCGCCCTTACAGACCTACTAAGAGGCGATTTACAATCTGCTCAGCAGAAAGTAAAACAGGTATTAGGTATCGAGTCCGGTGAAAATGCCGGAGAAGCTTTTGCTAGGGCTTATAACTCGTCTATTGCAAAAAGCATAGCTGAAGAAACGTCGAGAAGAGTCAGTAGGCAAACTGGCAGGCGAGGGAGGCTTGGAGGTACAACTCAAGCTGAGATAGAACAATTAAGAATTGGAGGTCAAAGCTCTGAAAGTCAAGCTGATCTATCAAAGATATTTGCCAACCTACCTACAAGCACAACGTCTGATCAAAATCCTATCAGAAAATCAAATGAGGAATTCGAGAAACAGTCTCGATTACTCGGTGATATCATTGCGCACGAACTTAATCTTCAGCGGATCAGGGAAGGAATTCCTGCAAATTTCCAGGTGACAAATCAGGCTATTGAATCGCTTAGTGCTACTACGCAAGGTTTAACCGCAGAGCTAACTAAGCCGATTGAAGAACTTGGAATTCGTTTTCAAGAGCTACCTAATCAACTTTCTCCCGCTCAAGAAAGCTTGGTTGAATATGGAAACGCCCTTGCCGCTATCAATGATCGCAGCGTGGCATTTGGT
>JBCBWU010000188.1:0-14516 GCA_039816955.1 Bacteroidota bacterium | reverse complement strand
AATAGGTTCCAGCCTAGCCTGGGCTTCTGGATCATCCTGACCAAAAACAATGAGTGCTGGGTAGAAAAAGTCCTTCACAGCTGCTCCTTCTCGCGTAAACTCTGGATTCATAGAAAAGAGCAAGCGACATTCTTTCCCCTTTGCTGCCAGTATATCTCTAGCAATACTCGCCATCCGATCGGTAGTGGCCGGTGGTACCGTACTGCGAATCACTACGGTGTACTCGTCCTTATCGCTGTCCGCTAAGGTCTCCGCAATTCCGCGTACACAACGTTCTACGGAAGTTAGATTTACCTGTCCATCGGCAGCACTAGGAGTTCCTACCGCAATCATGGCGCAGTCCGTATTCAATACGGCTTGCCTGGAATGCGTCGTGAATATCAGTTGCTCACCGTCCAGATGCTTACGGAGCAATTCATCTAAACCCGGTTCCTTTACTGGAGCTTCTCCTGCCCGCAAGGCTTTTACCTTCTCTTCTACTAAATCCACACCAATAACCTGGTGCCCCAGATCAGCCAGACCAGCAGCGGAGACACTCCCAACGTATCCCAATCCGAAAACACTAATGCGCATAATAAGTAAAGCCTTTTTGAGGGTAAGAAAGTAAGTGATGGAAACCCGGCACCACCTTATTGATTATGGTGCTCGTTCGTTCCTTGGTTAACCGAGGCCAGGAGCCTCCCTTGTCCGAGTACATTTAACTGTAGTTTTATGACTCTTGCATCAGTTTGCAGGGCTAATTCCTGTGTATATCCGCTAAACGCCCAGCCCGCTGGGCCAAGCACTGTTACACACCGGAAAGGCAATGGCCCATCGTACTCCGCTTGCAGATGTAAAGCCGGTTCTACCTGGCCATATTGAAAGGCCGCTAACCCTTGCGGCCCCTGGTCCCTATCCCCTAATTCCAACTTGTTCGGCATCTGAATCCATTGCCCGTTAGGAGTTAAATGGTAAGTACCAAGCTGCCAATCCCCTTGCGGCGTGTGTAGTACTGTTGCCTCAGTGCTCTGGGTATACGGGAAATTCACCAGCTGCCAATTGAGCTCAATGTCATGAGTAGCTTTTGCTAATAAGTCATCTATTATCAGCCAGTGGTCGTCCAAGGCTACTATGGCCCGGCGGTGTAGAACCGGATCATCCAAACGCTCGTAGCCATCGTGCTCCGCTTCCAAAATTTGGACATCCTCCTCTTGTTGCCAGTGCAAAATCCGGGCATTGTGCCAGTACCCCCAAGTGAACCGATAAGCTCGCTCCATCTGATCTTTCCCATCTACCACTACCGTATTGTGGAAGCGCGTATGTTTGAAGGCATCCAACCAGGGTTGGTGTCCGTAGTAAAGGTAGGTGCCAGGATCAAAACACATATTTTGCCCTCGCCACCACAAATCAACGTGCAGCGCATCCGCATGAGCGGGGCGATCGGTATAAGACTCAGCGTGCGTGAACATCCATGATTCGTGTGAGCGTAGCGTATACACCCCGCTACGGTCAAATCGTTGCCCAGTAGTTGCGGCTAGCGTGCGCGTAGATTGCTGTAATGCGTCCGCGCCAAAAAGCCAAACCAAATCTTCCAGGTACGGACCCAGTGTAAAGCAAAGATCCTGATGAAAGAAGAAATGGGTCGCTGCCACTGTCGGACGAAAATCTCGAAAATTGGCACTATTGAGTGGCAGTACTAAAGCACCATCATTACTCCCAAAATTCGGTAAGTAGCCACTCTGCTCATCCATTACAGCATGCATATAGTGCAGCGCAGCTTTCATTCTATCCCACAATACGCCTTCAAAGGAATCACCATTGAGTTTGCCTAACTGCAGTACGAACAAGTAAGCGTGCACAATGAAGCGGAGGTAATTATGTGATTTCTGAAAATAAGTGCCGTCTTCACGGAAAAGAAAATCAGCGCGCTCCTCCAGGATATGCTTGCCCAGCTTTCGCCACTCACTAGCTTTTTTAAGTTGTGGAAATAGAAGCCCGGTGGCGTATAAGCCCAGCCCCTCACTTACTGCATGATTGCTCTGCTGTAGATAGGAATAATGATAGTCCTGGCTCACCCGTTCCGCCTGGGCACCCACCGCACCCAGAAAGCGAGCAAAACGTGTAGGAGTGGTTGCGGGGTGATCTTTAAAAGCGTAAAGACCAAAGTACCAGGCCATGAGGCGCAAAGAAGTCTCTTGACCACATTTCCAGTGCGGCCCGGTATGGGGCGGGTTATGCTCAATCCATGACGCTATCCACTGCCAGTAGCGTTCTGGTGCCGCTTGGTTATCGTTTACCACAAAGTCACGGACCAAATCGTAGACAATGGTAAATCGGCCCGGTTCCCAAATAAATTTCAGATCCTCGTACTCGGGTGAATACATTGGATATTCAGACCAATGCAAATCCGTTTGGCAAGTGCTAGCTGGATCGGTAAACGGATTGGTAAACCAACCTTCCGGAAACGGACAATCATAAATAGCTCCCGAAAAATAACGTGCCTTTCCTTCCGGTGGTGCTGCCGCTACTTGTGTACCGAGTTGCTTGATCGCTGCCGCCATTTCGGGGAACTGCGCTGGCGAAAAGAAAAAGCGAACGGATTGCTGCCGCCATTGGCTAAGCAATTCTTCGGCTCCTAATTTTGCCTTTAACCAGTAATGATGCTCACCTTCCCGCCACGCACGTTTCGGCATCTTTCGTTTATGATGCCCGGTGCGTAACTGAAGTTCGTAGAACACCCGCCGAATGGTCCACCCCAAGCCAAAGTCTTGGGCGGTTTGCCAAGCCGTTTTAATAGTCCGCCAATTCAATTCGCGCCTTTTTTCATTTGTCGTTGCAGTTGCCAGTTGTACAACCAGCGTTGCGGTGTCCGCCAAGTCAGTAATGACTTAAGCAAGGCCTCCTTCCAACTCGTCCCGGCACTATCAGCGCGCTCATACCCCAACTGGGCAAACCATTCCTCGCAGATACTTTCAATCACCCTGATCTGATCCCCACTCAGGGCCTTTCTCCACTTTTGCGTGTTCTCTTTAAGCATGGGTTGGAAAGTATTACCCTTCCATTGCATCTCGGAAGAATCGACTAGCTCGCGGGCGGATTGTTCCAGGTTTAACATCTCTGACTCAAAACGAAGACCTAGAAAGGCCAAGAGTTTGGAGAGCGTCTCCTCCGGGGCCGTGACCAACTCCTCATAGGACAACTCGTAGTAGTTCGTGCCAAAAAGTACTTGTCCGCGCTTTCGCCCTTCCTCCATCTGTATCTGGCTGATCATCGCATTCAACCAGTAAGGCCGGTGCGCCGACCAGCCTGCCTTCGTCTTGGACAACACTACATCTCGCGGATCGCGGTAGATATGGATAATCTTAGCCTGCGGAAAAGTAGCGGCAATACGATCCAGGTAATCCAGATAACGGGGGTCTTTATCACCAATAATCTGCTTGCCTTTGCGATTGAGGTATTGCCTTAAGATGTCCTCATATATTTCTACCAGATCAAAGTCTCGATCTTCGGCTACGTACGCTTGTAGCAATTCCGCGGCGGATAAATTGAGTCGCTGAAAGTAGCTGTCTGCTTCTAACGTTTGTTGGAAAGCAGCTGCCCCCTCTTGCTCAATATTTGCCTGAATTTCAGCGGTACCCAAATAGTAGCGTAGGAAATGGGTCTCCGGTGTGAAAGCTATTTGCGAGTGGCCATTCAAGAGGGTCATCAGCATGCTGGTACCAGAACGACCAACACCTACGATATACACAAGGGGTAACTCCACTAGCCGGGTAGTTTTTTTGACTTACGGTCGAAAAGCGCCTGAAAGACTGGCTTCGAGAGCAGGTCTCGGGCCAGCATGCGCAGGAAGTACCCCAGTCGTTTATGAAAAGGAACCGCCACCTCTACCAACTGCCAGTCTTCCATTCGAATGTCATGGCGACGAAACAGCGCTTTGAAATTGGTCCACTGGTTCAGAAAAATCTGCCGACCGGTAGACAAGGGGCGAAAATCACCGGGCTGGTGGTCATGGTACAAGGAATAGCCCAACTTCTGTAGCAGTGGCCCCTGTATCCGTTCGAGTTTGCGCATTTGCTCAGCAGTGAGCGCTTTACGGTAGCTATCAATCTTGCTGCTAGATATTTTGTCCTGTACATACGATTGGTCCCCCCCAGTTCGCTGGTGTTGACTCAAATCTAACATCACCGGATCATACTCCAAACCTAGAAAAAGGCATACTCGTTTAATACTGGATTCTGGCTCGCTTAACAAATCTTCATAACGTAAAACCAACATCTTATCCTCTCCCAAGATGAACTGATGATGCAAGGCAGTAAGATTGCCATCTACCCACCGCTGAGCACTCCACTCCAGGTTCTTCCGGGCGCGTTTGTGCATACTTGCCGCAGTGGCTCGCCCGTCGCGCACGATATGGATGAGTTTGGTATGTGGCACCAACAATAACAGTTGGGGAAGCCAGTGCTGCAAACCCGGAGATTTATTCCCCCAAACGCTCCGGCCTTCTAATTTAAGCTTCTGTTGGATAGATTGATTAATCAGTTCTTGGGTGCTAACCCCTTCCTTTAGTAAGCTTAAGTCAATCAATTGTCGCAGGCGCCCCTTGTAATCATGTTCGACCAGCCGGGAAATAATTTCTTTTTCCGAAAGGTCTAGATAATGCGGTAATACCTTTCGGTAATTACCATTCAGTGCTTGCATAATGCGAAAGCCCAGCGAATACTCATCCATAAAAACGGCTGGATGATTGCTCAGCATAAATGAAAGCAAGGTCGTACCAGAACGCTGTAATCCCGTGATAAAAAATACTGGCGTCATGCTTGTTCTGCTATTGGTGCGGGCATCAGCTGATGAATACTATCTAAAGCCTGTGCTACTACTTTTCTTTGCTCAAAGTTTGCCTCAAATTGCTGTCGAGCCTGAGTAGACCATTTGCGGTAGCTCCTTTCATCTATCTCTAAAATTGCCTCAAGTAAGGCATCACGATTCTGTGGAGCGATAAGTCGGCCGGTTTCCCCATCCAGCACAATTTCTGGAATGGAGCGCCAATGCGTGGAGATGACCGGTATACCAAGGGAATAAGCTTCGATGATCGCTCCTGGATAACCTTCGCCGGAAAAATAAGTGGGCAGCAGTAAGACATCATATTCGTCCAGTTTAGCCAGTACCTCTTGGCGGCTGAGCACTCCCTGATAAGTGATACTTTCCGACGCTAAATAGTTATATTGTTCCTCCTTGATAGGACCATACAAATGGATCACATAATCTTCCGGAAGTTGTTTCCGGACCGTGATGATTTCATCAATGCCTTTCTCTTTTTTTAGGTGTCCCAAAAAGACAAAGCGTTTCCGGTAGGCACGCGGAATTTCTTCTGATCCAAAGGTAGGAAGTTCCCTACTGGTGGGCAAATGCGCTAAATGACGACTCCGTGGTTGAAAATAATTGATTAAGGATTGAGTCTGTAGAAAAAGTAGATCCGCTTGTAAAACCGTTCGTTCGAAGCCCCATTTCGCAAGTCCGCTCAAGGAGTCGTAGGTCTCTCGCAGTCGAGAACCGAAGGGGCGTAAGACAATTGGCTTTCTGCCAAAGCGGGCTAAAAGGTATAGTACGGGCCCAAAAAGCCGTATTCCTCCATAGCTCATATTACCCCAGACCACATCTACTCGTCGCAGATACCACAAACAACGCCATATGACCAATATTGGGTTGAGAATCCGTAACGATCCTTGTTCAAACGGGCGGGTTTCCACCAAATAAAAGGGTATCCCCTTTTCCTTTAAATAATCGACCAAATGCTGAAAAGAGACTCGAGCTCCGCCTACCAATTCCAAGTCTGGTTTCGGTAAAGGACCTACAAGTAAAAAACGAGCTATTTTATTGTTTTTCAGAGTTTTACTTTATAAAATCTTGCCCAACCTAGCAATTGCATCAACATCCAAAGGCGATGGGCAGATTGAAACACACTCAGACGAGCCGTATTGCGCCGGTGCTTTAGTCCTAAGCGTAGGGCACGTTCCAAGAAAGGCCTTGGGAAAAAGCCTTCCCAGGGATTGTTATCCAACAAGAGATCATTAGCCAAGGCGGCAAAAGCCTCATTTTGGTACTTGTAGAGCGGAATGGCAAAACCTTGTTTAGGGTGATCAAAAACCGATGCCGGCAGATCTTTACCCATAATTTTCCGGAGCAAGTACTTTCCTTTTCCTCCACGGATCAATAAATCATCTGGCAGCTGCGCAGCCGCCGCGAATAAATCGGGATCTAAAAAGGGTGCACGTACTTCCAGTGAGTTGGCCATACTCATTCGGTCTACCTTCACCAGCATATTGGTGGGAAGCGTATGGGCGGTACGATAATGCATAATCTCGCGCAGGCTAGAAGGTGCAGTTAGCGATGGATAGGTCTTAAGGTCTTGATAATGGTGTTGATGTCCCAGTACTTCGTCTACCACGGATCCAGAGTAGAACTCATTGAGGGCCAGGGGAATATCTTTTGCTTCCAGATTAGAAGTCTTCAGTACTCGACGCACTTTGCGCAAAGTGGAAGCCGTATTAAGGCCCGGTAGCAGTGTCAAGCCATCCAGAAGTCCACTCCCAAGTTGACGCACTGGACGGGGAATTTTCCGCAGGCGTAGAATCTGCTGGTACCATTGAAAAAGTGCATAGCCACCAAATAGCTCATCTCCACCATCACCCGATAAAGCCACCTTCACATGCTTGCGAATCTCGCGGGTAATGAAATAAGAGGGAATAGCCGAACTATCGCGAAACGGCTGGCCTACTTGCTGAATGATCATCCAGAAAATATCGGGCTCAAAGTCGTAGTTCGGGATGGTGATCTCGTGGTGATCTGTTCCGCAGTGTTCCGCCACTTGGCGAGCAATTGGACTTTCGTCAAACGCCGCTTCCTCAAAACGCACCGTGAAGGTTTTAACCTGCTGGGTAGATTGCTGCTGCAGCAAGGCTACCACGGTACTACTATCAATCCCCCCTGATAAAAAAGCCCCAAGGGGTACATCACTTACCGTTTGGCGGCGCACCGCTTGTTCAAGAAGTGGACGGATGTACGCTACGGCTTCGTCTTCGGAACTGAACCGTCGTGCTTCCGTATAATCTAGCGTGAAGTAAGGCTGGATGCGCAGACCTTGCTGGCTGAAGGTCAGGAAATGCCCCGGGGAAAGACTCTGCACATCGGATAAGAAGGTATTCGGTTCTGGCACCAGCGAAGTGCGCAGGTAGTACGGCAAGGCTGCATAATTGAGTCGCCGATCAATTTCCGGGTCTTGCAATAAGGCGTTCAGCTCACTGGCAAAGGATAGTCGGCCATTGCGGGTGTGATAGAAGAGCGGCTTTTCGCCAAAGCGGTCACGGGCTATAAAAACTTGCTGAGCTGCCCTATCGTAGAGGCAAAAGGCAAACATTCCGCGCAGTTTGCTCAGCATATCGGTACCGTATTCCCGGTACATGCCCAAGAGTACTTCGGTATCGGATTGGGTTTGGAATGAATGGCCACGTTGCTCCAGGTCCGCCCGGAGCTCACGATAATTGTAAATCTCTCCGTTTTGGATGACGACCAAGTTGCCGTCGGCACTATGTACGGGTTGGGTACCGCCTTCCAGATCAATGATAGAAAGCCGGCGCATCCCAATAGTTAGGACAGTATCGGAATGCGTACCTCCTTCATCTGGTCCCCGGTGCAACATCGCCTGATTCATCGCCGAAACGATGGACTGGCGCTGCTCCCTGGGAGCTGGATTAGTGAAGTTTACAATACCGCAGATACCACACACAACCTTAGAGTTCTTTGAGAATTTTAGCGGGTACTCCCCCAACGATCAAACCATCGGGTACATCTCTATTGATGACAGCATTGGCTGCAATGACAACGTTGTTACCAATCGTTACTCCGCGTAGAATGGTCACCTTATCGGCAATCCACACATTATTACCAATCTTGATTGGGGCCGTATCATAGCCAGATAAACGGAGTTGGCCCTCCTGCATATCATAGTGATGGTCATGATCAAGGATGCTTACCATTTGCCCAATGGTAACGTGATCGCCAATTTCAATACGCTCGTATGCAACGATACGACTGTAGCGATTGATTACAAAACGCTTGCCCAATTGTAGTACACCCGAAGCTTGAGTCTGTAGCATGACATGGTCATTCACTACTATCCTGCCCGCACACTTAATTTGGCCCTGTTTGGAAATATGGACACCACAATTGCTGCCAATCATAGATAGCTGAGTGCAGCGAAAGCGACTGCCATAGTAGGCACGTGCCACAAAATAGCGGGCTACTGCCGTGACCTTATAGAATAGGCTATTGTACCTTAATCTCAAGCTAGCTTTTCCTTTAGGGTTTGCACGACATTCGGGCCGTAGAACTGCTCGGCGGTTTTGCGAGCGGCTTGTACCAGTTGCTCTTGCTGCTCCAAGCTACCGCTCAGATGATCCAGGGTAGCAATAATTGACGACTCAGAAGCTTCATCCACTAGACTTGCACAGCGGTTTTCGCTGATAAAATCGTTGAGGAACGAATTAGGCGGAGAATGGGCCAATATCGGCTTACCGGAAAGTAGCATAGGGATAGTACGAGTGGGGAAGATCGTTCGGTATTCTACTTCGCCATAACCACCGGTGAAGCCGTGGGTGAGCACACAGATATCGTACTGCTGTAAGACATTGTGCACCTCCTCCGGCTTGACAAAACCACGCAGGTGAAAGCTGCTGGTATCCAATCCTCTTTGCCGTAATAGCATCGGAGGTACGTGCGTATACACGTTCAACTCATAGCGCTGGTTGTTCTCAATTGCCCGCAAAAATCTCCGGGTTGCTTCGATGTTAGATTCGTTGAAATTGCCAATGGCTACCAACTGGTATACCTCCTTATCCACTCCCGGCAATCCACTTAAGCTTGCATCCGGTGGATAAACATCAAAGGTATGGACCAGCGGTACAAACTTAGCTAGTTGGTATTTCTCTTCGTAGAAACGTTGCATCCCCTTACTCATCACAAAGATGTGCTCCGACTGGGAGAAGATTTCATCTTGAATATCCTGAGCCTTGGGGTCTGTGATATTGGTGTTTTCTACGTAAGTATTATGGAAGTACGAGCTAAAAGGAATCTTCAAATTTTGTGCCGCTCGGCAGGCCGCATGGCAAAAGAAATCATTGGGGTAAACTCCAATAATGTAGTCAATATCATTTTCGCGCACCAGTTGCTCAACCCTTTGCACCAGTGGCTTGAACTGATAGCGCAACAGCCATTTGAAATAGCGATGGCCACGTCCCCATAAAGAGAATTCGCAAGGAAAACTCAGAAAAGCTGGCATATCTGACGGGCGTTCCAAATACTGGCGCCCCAACAAGGGAGCACTACCAAGTACCAACAATTCGTGGCGCGAAAAATTCTGTGCCAGTTGTTCTACTATTACACTGGAACCACCAGGATATGGTAGAACACTACTGCTGACGAGCAAAATTTTCATATTGCTAGACGCTTTTCCCAGCTTTGGGCAATCTCCTCAAAAGTGGTCTGCAAATCCTTGGTGATATCCCACTGGGGGTAATGGGCCTTCATCTTGCTCAAATCAGAAATGTAGCAGATATGATCACCTTCTCGGTTTTGATCCGAATATTTGTAGCGCATGGGGTTACCCGTGATAGACTCAATCCGTTTAAAAGCTTCCAGAATGGAGGTAGAATTATCCCTTCCGCCCCCGATATTATACACCTCACCGATCCGTGGCGCAGCAAAAAAAGCTTCAATAAATCGAGCCACGTCTAGCGAGTGAATGTTATCGCGCACCTGTTTGCCTTTGTACCCAAAGATGGTGTACTCGCCTTCGGTGATGTTCACTTTGATCAGATAACTGAGGAAGCCGTGCAACTCTACACCAGAGTGATTTGGCCCCGTCAAACACCCCCCACGCAGAGCGCAAGTAGGCATATTGAAATAGCGACCATATTCTTGTACCATAATATCGGCTGCTACTTTGGAGGCTCCAAACAAAGAATGCTTAGATTGGTCAATGGTGAAGCTTTCCTTTATACCGTGGTAATAATCCGGGCTACCGTAATCCCAACGAGTTTCCAGTTCTTTTAAATCCAGATTGTTGGGCGCATCACCGTAGACCTTATTCGTACTCATATGTACAAAGGGAGATTCCGGGCAATACAGGCGAGCCGCTTGTAGAAGGTTGAGGGTACCAACTGCATTCACATCAAAGTCATCGAAGGGTCGACTAGCGGCCAAGTCATGACTGGGTTGCGCAGCAGTATGGCAGATATAGTCTGGACGGAGGTGCTCTAGCAGTTCTAATACTGCCGTGCGGTTACGGATATCTAATTCGACGTGCTCGAAGGTAGGGCAAGTGGTTTGCAGCTGTTGCTGGGCCCAACGCGTGTCTCCCTTATCACCAAAGAAGTCAGCCCGCATGTTATTATCGACGCCGTATACTTTCCAGCCTAAGCGGCTAAAGTAGCGGACGACCTCCGAGCCGATCAGGCCCGACGAACCCGTCACTAATAGTTTGCTCATATTTACTTTGCAATTTTGATTCGCTAGTGCTCTTCGAGTCAGTAGCTTCGTAGATGCTCTTGGTACTTAGAGTTAGTATCATCCAATATAAACCGCTCACAAAATTCTCCGCAGCGACGCCAAAAATGATAATTGTCACGATGCCAAGCAGCTGTAGTCGGTAGATATAGCGATCCGTATTGGTCCAGAGCTGTCTTAATATCTTCCGGACAGAATAGAATAGAAACATTAGAAAAAACACCAGACCAATAATACCGTAGGTAATGAGTACGGCCATATAGTCACTATGCGGCGATAAGTGATAGCCAAAGCTCAATATTTCGTAAATCAACAGGTTATTTTCTTCCCGGTAGAACTCTGGGAAACGAGCTTCAAATTGCCCCAGCCCCAGGCCAATAAAGTAGGTTTGTTGAGAAGCTCTTATTACTCCCTCCCAAATCGGAAATCGGGGATCATCAGTGATGTCTCGGTCCTGCAACCGCTCCTCCAGAATGGTATTAGTACGGCTACCGCTACTATCCGATCCCAAGAAGAAGAACGGGCTTAATACGGCCAGCATAGCCACGCCAATTAGAATAGAACGCAATGATTGAAAGCTGAGAATCAGAAGCACTACCGCGGCCATAACAATCGCACCAGTGCGACTACCAGCGATCAAAAACGTCATTCCACATACTACAATCAGAAAGAGGTGCAGTAGTTTTTCATAATATTTGCCTCGTTCTAAATTCACCGCTATATACCCTAGTGCGTAAATCATTCCCAAGGATAGATAATTAGGGTTATCAAAGAATCCAGATTGGCGCCCGAGGGTCAAAAAAACATAGCGACTCAGGAACACATACAAGCCATTTACTACTAGGCCTAAGAAGAGAAATTGCTGTAATTTCTGCAACTCTTCCCGAGTCATCGGCAGGCTCTTGACTATTACAAAAACGCTGAAGTATAAACCAGTTTGGAATACCTCATTGTAGAACTTTCCCAGAGAGAACTCCGCTACAATCATGTTATAGAACGATATCAAAATACCGTACACAAAAACCAGGTACAAGTAGCTATCCTCTTTGAAATCACGGCTTAATTTCAGCCCACCGTCCCGAATGACTCGTATTCCGTAAAGTCCAATTAACACCAGGCAGACCACTCGGTAGGGTTTGAAGATGGTGTCTATTCCAAAGAAGATCTCCAACACCAGCTCAAAGGGTACCACAAAGGCATAGAGGCAAAGGATTTGAAAAAGCAAGCGATCTAGATCAAAACGCATCAGGAAGGGCTATAAAATTTGGTGTAGGCCTGGGTAATGGTTTCGATTAGACTCACTTCTGCGGGCTTAAGTCGCTCCTGCCAGTCTTTGCGTTCCTCAATTTTACGGTCTGCCCCTAAGCGCATGCTCTTGTTACCCATGATATGCTGTTCCTGACCCCGAAAATCGAGGGAAAAAGCATGGTCATCCAGTTGCAAGTACTGTAGAATTCGGCGCATCTCTTCTAGTGGCGTCCGGCACAGTTGTTCGTAACGCACTGGCAGAAAATCAAAGCCCCCTTTTTGCAGTAGGGTTTCGTATTGTTTCATTTCGGCCACCCAAGTATCCGCAGCTTGCTGTACGGTCCAAGAATTATACTTGAGCGCAGAACTGACCTGAGCCCGTGGATCTCGTGACAACCAAATCACCTTCAAGTCAAAAGCTTCAATTTCTTGTAAATGTTGCAACTGCTTATAGGACTTAGAAGAATCCAAAAAGACCGGCTTTTCATTAAGTGCAAGGATTTCTTCCACCAACACCTGATTAGCCTCGTATAAGTCTGCATATAGCTTGCGAAACAGACGCGGGCTAAACCAGCGATCCCAGAGTTTATTTAAAATGGGTGTTTCGAACAACTCAAACTCAGTAAAATTGGTACTGAAGTGGCGTGCCTCCAATCGTGAACGAATGCGTTCAGAAATCCCCTGCCAGTGCTCGCAATCCGCAAACAATTCTCCACAGGAACAGCGCTGTGCAGAGCCCTGTCCAGGTTGAAAGCTTTTATTGTAAAATTTACGGCGCTCACCAATAGTAGCAATATCAGGGTGGGTGGCCAAGAGAAAGCTTAACAGCGTTGAACCCGAATAGCGTTGGGATAAAATGTAGATGTATTTGACCCTACTCATACCTCTAAGGCCTCACTATAATGATCCTGCTGCTCCAAGTTTTGCAGAATTTGTAGCACGGTAGCTTTAACTCTTGCGGTAGCCTTACCATCTTGCTGATAACACTGCTGATAGCTGGCCGCTTGTCGCTCTGCCTGCTTCCAATTACTATCATTTAAGTATTGATCAATTCGTAAATGCAGCTGTTTCTGGTCTTTTACAACAGAAATCCCTCCTAATTCAACCAGTTTATTCAAGTGGGTATAATCAACCAGCCGACGGGCAGATTTCCAATAGGGTAATTGGTAGCCCGCGTCGAAAGACGTAAGAACAACGGGTTTATTGAGCAATTGGGCTTCTATGGAAATTGTGGAACCAGAATTTAAGCAGATGCTACACCCCGCTAGTAGGGCCGCTAAATGATGCATATCCTCCTGTTGTAAACTCCAGCGCAGGCCACTACTCAGCAAGCGCGGCCAGTCTACGGCTACCCGATCACCAACCAGATTTTGCAGGCGTGTTTTCCAGCCCTGCCGGGTCATATTTCCCTGCACCACCTGAGGGTGTGGCCGTACTACCAATTGCAGTTCTGGCCCAAAGGCATTAGCACGAATGGCCTCCGCCAACTGCTCCACGATATCGATTTCGTGGGGCGTAAAACGCTCTGCGCTCATGGCAAAAAACAGGTAAGGAGCGGAAGGATTTAGGCCCATTCCTGCTAACTCTTGCTCGTGCGCTTTTCCTCCGCGGTACTGTTCGTAATAATCGAAATGCGGTACTCCGCACAGGTGAATTTGCTCGTTGGAAAGTTGGTAATAGGCTTTCAGCTCATTTTGCATAATCTCCCCCCAGGCGATATACTGATCCGCCAAAACGGGAAAGCGGCCTTTACTGGTAATATTATCCCAACTTAGCAGATGCAGTAGCGTAGAAATACCAGCCTCACGCGCGGCGTATAATACTTGTGCCTCCAAAATATTGACCGGATAAGTCGAGACGACCAAACGCGGTTGAATTTCTTGCAGAAGTGTCTTTATTCTGGGTGAAGAGAGATAACGCTTTTCTCGTCTCAAGAAGCGTTTGCGAATCCCCGGAAAAAACTTGATTAAGCGGTGAATTAGCAGATAATATAAAGGGCGAATACGCCGCCAGGGGTGCTTTGACTTGCTATACCAAAGGCTATACATGTGCTTTTCCCAGAGCGCTGGATTAGCCTTGATATCCTCCAGGTAGTACTTGCGTTTGTAGAGGTAGTCCTCATTCCACAAATTATTCTCCACGGGTGCGGCGAAAAGCTCAACCCCCGAATGCTGGGCCAGTGCTATCAAATTGCCGTCTTTGATATCTGGCGCAATGATGGCAACTCGTTTGCCCGCTTCCGCCAGTTGTTGCAACAGTTGGGTTTGTAATAACATCCGGGCGGCAAAGCCAAAGGATACTACGTAGCAGATATCCGTCTTACTCATTCTCCTTGTAGTATTTGCTCTGCCAAGTGCCAGTCTTCCGGTGTATCTAAATTTACTTGGTGTGGATTATTTAGCACCACATAACCTATTGATGCGCCGTAGAGCGAAGACTTTTCCAGTACAATCTCTGATCGGGTGATATAAATCGATCCATCGCGGTGGT
This sequence comes from Bacteroidota bacterium, assembly GCA_039816955.1. Lineage (GTDB taxonomy): Bacteria > Bacteroidota > Bacteroidia > Chitinophagales > Saprospiraceae > Lewinella. The sequence goes on along the minus strand of JBCBWU010000188.1, from coordinate 239 downwards.
ATGCGGCGGGTAAGGCTTGTCTACGGGGAATAATGGTGTCGTCACCCGTAGCAATGCGTAGGGTTGGGCTATCACTGTTCGCGAGAAAAACCCAATGCGGATTGTACTGATGCGGCACCTCTTGAACGGAAACAAGGCAATCGGTGTCAGACTTTCGAAACGCCTGTACTGCCAACTGAATATCTTCACTGGTGCGAACCGGGGTAGTTGGTTGTAAAAGACAGACTGCATCGAAGGCC
>JBCBWU010000187.1:0-14681 GCA_039816955.1 Bacteroidota bacterium | reverse complement strand
GGTGATTTTACGGTGGATGGAATCGTGTACCGATCCGCAGAGCACTGGATGATGGCAGAGAAAGCGAGGCTCTTTAAAGATGAGCAAGTCTTAGAACAAATTCTTGCTGCTCATTCACCGGCGGAAGCAAAGAAATTGGGTCGAGCTGTGCGAAACTTCATTCCGCAAGAATGGGACGCCCACAAATACGAGATAGTCAAGCAAGGTAATCTGCACAAATTCGATCAAGATGAAGCCCTGAAGTCATTCCTGCTGGGTACTGGAAAACGTGTTCTGGTTGAGGCCAGTCCTTACGATCGTATCTGGGGTATTGGCATGAGTGCTAGAGATCAGGGGATTGAAAATCCACACAACTGGCAAGGGGAAAACCTGCTGGGTTTTGCTTTAATGGAGGTGCGGGATGAGCTATTACACAAATTGTAGAATTATCCGATGAAATGGTAAGTTTAGGGTGGGTATTGTCATTAACTGTAAACGTCTCTTGAATTTAGCTCAACATTGAACTGATTTAAAAACCCAAGTAGTGGAAACCATTAACCTAAAACTTACATCATCATGAAATTCGTTGCTTTAATCTTTATCGCAGTAGGAGCAATCATGCTAATCTGGGAAATCGTCATGGCCAGAACTTGTGATCTGATTGATGGAACCGTTGTAGAAATCCTTCGAAGTGACAGCTCAAAAGGAAGAACGGCTAAGCCGGAGATTCAATACATAGCAAAAGATGGTACCGAGAACTATTACCGACCAAATGCCTACACCAATCCCATGCCGTTCAAAAAGATGCAGAAGGTCAAACTACTGTACGATAGCAAAAACAATGAAATTGTAGGAATTGGTCACTTCCTGTATCGTTTTCTATTTGGTTACGTTTTCTTGCTACTAGGCTTATCTATCTTGCTGTTTTCCTTGCCTTATGAAACCCAAATAAGGGTATTCAGTTTTATTAAGGATTTTTAAACGGCCCACTTGTTGGTAAAAGCTGCACAAATGAATGGATTGAACGGAAGCCCTTCTTTTGGGCGTATTGTATTTTGTGTTTCTATTTTGGGTTAGGAAATTTTAGAGCGTGCTAGGAAATTTCATCAAACGAGCCTATGTTGTCATGATTGAACAGTCCATTGCGAAAAGGCGACTCATTATAGATGGTTAGTGGTAAGCTTATTTTGGGGATAAAAAATGGGTGTGTACGTCAATTGCCATTCTCAAAATGAATTTCAACCAACGTACACACAAGATTTATCTAGGAGATATGATTGCCAATTACACGCTTCTACTCTGACCCTTCTGCCGCTGCTTCCATCATCGCCTCCCCTACCGCCTCAGCGGCTTCCACTACTGGTTCTGGCGCTGGAAAATAGTCGGTGGTGTTGGCTTCTATGAGCGCTTTCAAGTTTCCCATATTCTCATCCTCCTGCGCTATCATACTACCTTTTGTCCAGGCAAACATGGAACGCATGAACATCCCCAGCCCCTCAGCTACCGTAGAGGATTTAATAGTAGTCTTTCCATCGGCTTCCGAAAAATCCATCTGATAATCCATAGCCATTACCCCTTCCATTAGGAAATCCATAGCCACGTGCTCGTTGGGACGAATTTCCTTTAGTGTTTCCAGAATAATGGACTCTTGTCCATCCTGGCTAAAGGTGTACTGCGTGACCGCGCCAACAGCCCCTTTCTCTCCACTTACATGCTCTACATTTGTCAAGCCTTGCAACCATTCAGTGGTTTTGCTTTCATCATTAGCTACTGCCCAGGCTTCCGCCAGCGGCTTATCAACTGTTATTTCACTACCGTAAGAAACGTTAGGTGTCATTAAACCTCGACCAAAGAACAAGAGTGCTAATAGGCCAATTAGTCCAAGAAGATACTTGAGGTATTTCATCATAGGTGGTTTTGATTAAAGAGATGTTTACCTACCAAAGATAAGACATTTTGCGCTTTATGTAAATTTTTTGTTTTATAAATATAAATTAAACAATATTAAGTACTCGCCATTTATCTACGCGATGGGAGACTAGCATTGACTCCTCACACCACGGCACGTGCAATTGCTTTATCAGGCTTTATCAAAAGAACCAGGGAGTTTCACTCACTCAAAGGGGCCTCCCAAGTATTCTACCATGAGCCTTTAGACCATAGCCAGTACCTTGAATGCAATTCAATTTCTCTCTAATAAACTGCCACACAATGATCATCAAACACATGCAAATCTGCTTGTTGAGCGGACTGCTACTCTTAACTTTCAACCTCAGCGCGCAAGGGGATTGCGATGGCCCCAACCTGAATAATGGTACTTTCTTACACGCCAATAATCTCCGCGCTCTATACGCCGCTTCCGGCAGCCAATACTGGGACGGAAACAACGGCCAATTCTCCTTCGACGACTCCCAAGGTAGCGTGGCTACAATCTTTGCCCAGGGCCTTTGGATTGGTGGGTTTGATCCAGCCGCCAACCTTAAATTAACCGCCAGTTCCTACGGTGCCGCCAGTAATGAACATGACTACTATCCAGGGCCTCTTGATGAAACGGGCGAAACCAATAATGGTACTTGCTCTAATTATGATCGGGCCTGGACGGTCTATCGTTATCAAATTGAAGCTCACCTGGCCGATTTTGCGGACAATGGCGTAATTGACAATCCAGATCCCGCTATCCTGGGCTGGCCCGCACGCGGTAATCCAGAGTTTAGTGCCATATATGGCTTCGAGCTCCCCAACACGATTTACGGCCTAGCTCCGTTCTGGGATAACGATGCGGATGGGATGTACGAGCCCATGGATGGAGAGTATCCCATACAGGACCATCATGAAATTATCCCCGAGCAGATGGTCTGGACCATCTTTAATAATCGCGGAAACGCGCAAACGGATTCTGGCAGCGCTAACCTCAGCCAAACCGAAATCCACTGCCTGGCCTGGGCGCTGAATTGTACCGACAATGATCTGCTGAACAATAGCGTATTTACCTCCTACCGCTTCATTAACCGTGGAATAGAGCAGCTGGACTCAGTTGCCATTGGGCTGTGGACCGACTTTGACCTCGGTTGCTATGTAGATGATTTTCTGGGTGCTGCTCCAGATTTGAACACTTATTTTAGTTACAATCAGGATAATGACGATAATGAATTATGCGATCAAGGTATAAATGGCTTTGGGGAGAACCCTCCTGTACAAGCCATTACTTTCCTTAATCAAGACTTGGCAAAGTTTACCTCTGCTAATAATGAGGCCACTGGTGGTATCCCCGGTGCCTCTTCCCCAGTAACATCAATCGAATATTATAATTATATGCGCGGAAGGTTTCGCGATGGAACTCCATTGACCTTTGGCGGAACGGGGTATAATCCTGGGAGCGAAGATGTGGTGGACCATCTCTTCCCTGGTGATCCCAATGATCCAGAAGCTTGGTCTGCATTATCCTCCCTCACTACTACGGGAGATCGCCGAAGTATGGCTTCCACGTATACTGACACTTGGGCTCCAGGTGAGGTTTTAGAGCTGGATGTAGTACACTCCTTTCACCGGAGTCCGGGTGCTAATTTCATCGAGAACGTTACGGCGATGTACGCCAACGTCAACACTTTACAGGAGCTTTACGACAACAACTTTCCGGAACTATGTAGTCAGCCGCTAGTCTGTGATGATGACTGTGTATGGTCTGGTGACCTAAACGCCGATGGTATTGCCAATCACGTTGATGTAATTGCGCTGGGCTTTGGCATTGATGCCGCTGGTAACGAACGACCAGGCCCCTATAACTGGAGTCCAAAAACCGGCGACAGCTGGGGTGGCACACAAGTCTTTGGTGTAGACAACAAACACCTGGATGCTAATGGCGATGGTGTTTGTTCGATGGAAGATATCGAGTACACTATTCGCCATTACAACTTTACCAAGCCTTCTTACGAGGAGATGATTGAATATCCAATTGGTGATGATCTCACCTTTAGCAAGGCCAATGGGGATCCATTGATTGGTTTGAGTCCGGGCGAAGGCTTTTTCGGCAGAACCAGACTCACCGCATCTATTCCCGATCTTAGGGCAATCGCATTTACCCTGGAATATGACCCTGCCTTCTTTAATATTTTACGCTCCATTCCGGCTACGAGCAATGGGGAGAACTTTCTAATCATTCAGCCTCAAACCGGACTTGTAGATTACGCCTCTTTTGATGAGGATATCTCCACCAGCTTCCCAGTCAATTTTCAAACCTGGCAAGTAACTATCCGTGATGACTTTCCACCTGATTTTCCAACGGATCAGACGATCATTCGCTTCCGTAATATCCGCGGCTGGCTTATTGACGGTACTGAAATTGACCTGGGGGCAACGGATGTACCTGTCCAAATTGATGGTATCGTTTCTACCAGTGAGCCGGTGTGGGCAGAAGGTCTGCGCTTGTTTCCAAACCCCGTACAGGATCAACTACAAATCAGGACAAACGCCTCTCTGGAACGGGTTGACATTTTTGATAGCCGTGGTCGACTGATTTCGACTTCTACAACACCTAATACCGAAATCGATGTAACGGCATTGCCTTCTGGCCTGTATCACGCCCGCCTCCATTCGGAAGGTGAATTCGTGATGAGAAAATTTGTAAAGCAACCATAAACCAACACAGGAGAGTCAGCACAGGCGTTGACTCTCCTGATTTTTATTCTCGACGATCAATTTTGCCCCAACCTCTCCAGGCACGCAAAAAAAATTTGACAAGTAATCGGTCCTAAAACATCTGGCTCACTTGACATTACGGTAAACACCAACATGATGTCAACAATCAAAATCATCCTAGCCAGCCTACTATTACTAATGGTTATACCATGTATTGGACAAGAACTTGAGCGAAACTGGTTGGCAATTGAAACCGATCCTGTTTCCACTGCGCTTGGGGCAAGAACATTATCTGTAATAGTAGAGCCTAGCACGATAGACCATTGGTCGCTGTTCCTAAATGTAGTGCGAGCAGACTTTCCCGATTGGATGGACGATTTTTTGAACCCCAATAATAAAGGGGAGAACTTTACGAGCCGCATCACCATTGGGGGTGGCTTTGCACTCGACTACTTCCCGAAGCAGAGCAGAGACGGCCTTTATTTTGGTTTAATAAACCTGTTTTTCCGCAACGAAATCAGCCGAAATACGACTCAGCGAAGCATCCTTACGCATAATATCATCCCCAGAATGGGATTTCGCTGGTACCCTTTCGAGAAAACAAAGCTGTATCTCAATCCATTTTTTGGACTTCGCTATGAGTACAGCTGGCAAAAGGAATCTACGGTAGATGGCACACTATACAGTGCTGCGGGCTTACAACCCTTCGGCACCCTCCATTTGGGGTACCACTTTTAGAGGCCTCTGCAAGTTATCATAACTTCATCCGCTGTTCGATCAGTGCTTTTTCTTGAGTTGATTTTGTTAAGCTCAGGGCTTTTTGAAAACAGGACCGTGCTTCATCAGATAACCCCATTTCAACCTGAATTATCCCGAGGGCCGCGTAGAATTGACAATTATTCTGTAAAGCCTGTTCTCTTTTTAAGGCGAGCAAATCCACTAAAACCTCCTCCCTATTGATTCCAAAAAACTTCGCGATAGCTTTATTAAACGCAAAAAACACATTCGGCTGTAATTGCTCCAGTATACTGTATTGGCGATGGATACTCGCCCAATTGGTGGAAGCAAAATCCTCAGCCAAACAATGCTCCGCTGCTATACCCGCCTGTAAATGATACAAGCTAACCTTATCGTCCTTAGTAGATTGATATAGGTATTCCATGCCTTCAGCAATTAGTGCTTTATCCCACAGCGTCCGGTCTTGCTCGGATAAAATCACCAGGGCGCCATGCTCATCTATGCGACTTTCAAAACGGGCAACGGAAAAGAACATAAGAGCAAGTAAGGCCTTTGCCGGATGCGATTGTGGATAGAACTCCAAGACCTCCTTCGCTAACCTAATGGCTTCAAAACACAAATCCATCCGAATTACCTTTTCGTGATGGGAGGAGTAATAGCCTTCGTTAAAAAGTAGATATAGGGTGGTAAAAACGGCATCCAAACGGGGAGCTAGATTTCGGTGATCCGGAAACTCAAAGATGATCGTACCATCCCTAAACTTCTGTTTCGCTCGATACAAGCGTTTATTGATAGTTGATTCGGAAGTGAGGAGAGCGTTGGCAATCTCACTTACACTGAGTCCGCAAAGGGTCTTCAGTGCCAAGGCAATTTGTGATTCGACGGGAAGTGAGGGGTGGCAGCAAGTGAAAATCATACGGAGGGCACTATCCTTTTCTACCGACTGGTCTGCTGCTGCAAATAGGGTATTGAGCTTTGCTTTAGGACGCACTTTACTTTCAAAGGTCTGCCTCCGTTTTAGGAAGTTAATGGTCTTCTTTTTAGCTACGGTCATTAGCCATCCCTCAGGATTATCCGGTATGGGCTGAACGCTCCATTTTTCCATCGCCTCTACCAACGTATCCTGAACGATATCTTCAGCCGTTTCCACTTCTTGCAAGCCGAAGTAACGCACCAGAACCGCCACCATTTTAGCGTAGTTATGCCTAAAAAAGTGTTCTGCTAGTTCATTTTTATAAGCGCTATTCTCTTCCATCACTATTAATCCGGAGTTATTAAGGGCCTCAGGAAGGCTTCGAAATCATCAATTAGGGGAAGGGTCTTAGTAATACCTATTGCCTGATCTAGGGAACTGGCGTTAATAATCACGTATCCGGCAATGATTTCTTTGGCCTCTAGGAAAGGTCCATCCGTTAATACTTCCCCCTTGTCTTTAAAATGAACCCCACTGCGTTCCAAGCGCTGGCCAATTACATAGGTATCACCTAAATCAAAAGCCCATTTACGGTAGGCCTCCAGCCTTTCTTGCAGTTTATCGGGCGAATAATCAAGCTCCTTTTTTCCTTTCAACAGAATCAGATACTGTTTCATGCAGCGATAGCGTTTTGCATATCCTCAAGATACTGGTTAATCATTTGTGTCATTATTGGATAAATCAGCAAGGATAGGAAGCCCAAATATCTAAGTCGATATTTCCCCTGTACAATGATATGTATGAGGTTATCATTGGTTGACTGAATGGTAAACAAAAGCGAACACCCCTGCTGTAGCGGCAAAGAAGAGTCGACAATTTGAAAGGCTAATGATTTTGCGTCCTCCCATTCGATGATTTCCTCTTTCATAAATCCCCCGTTGATCATTACACAATGACGGGAAGTTCCTATTCCAATCTTCTGCTCGGAGGTGTAAGTTGATTCTCTCAATCCTTTACTATAATCAGCGATATGCCCAAAATTCAGCGCCAATACACGCCATAAGTCTAATACATCCCCCACCATCTCTATCTCCTTTTTAATAGTGTAGAACTTCATTGAAGTGCACTTTTTAGAAATTGGTTTAGCGGATGAATAGCCTTAAAACAGTCTAGTATCATGGTTTGGATCTGATTAGAATTAAGGTAAGGTTCCAAGGGAAATTCGCTCATGGCATAGAATTACTTGAGGGCAATCAAGGGTGTTTTGTCTTTCGAGAATCGGATATCTCGGTTGATACGGAATAGGGCCTCTTTAGAATTTCCTGAAATGGCTTCGTCTAAGCTCAACAAGTCTGGGAGTAGGGCAGGGCTTCCAATAAATCTAGAAACGGTTGTTTTACGTCCTGCTCATAAGCCTGTTTGTTGGCGTGAAACCATTCTTTATGGTTATTCTTCTCTAGTGCCTTAAAAAAGGTCACGTAGTTTTCAGTGATCATAGCTTAGGAGTTAGTTTTTAGCAAATAATCGTTAACCTCCACATATTCGAAATCAGGAGAATCTAGGAATAATTGTCGCAGTTGCCATACATGCCCTGCACCATATATGAGTAGCAGCCGATCTTCCTGATCAAAGGAAGTGACATCATAAGCATTGGCAAAAATTCGCAGATTTCTCCGGTACCAACGCCCCACATCATCGGCTCCTGCGTAGTGATCACCAGCACCCTCCAGAATAGAAACCAAATAGGCCTGATGATCCTTTAATCTATCCGTTGGATCGTTAAGCATAATGAGATGCTCAGTAAGTGTTTGTGTTGTTTTCAAAGAGTCGTGCCACTCATAGTAGGTTTCGAAATCATAGCGGTTTAGTTTTTCGTATTGCCCTTTCGATTTTTGATAGGCATCTTCGTCATAATTATCCCAGTCAAGTTCTGCCCCAAACCACGCTGCAGTAGCATCAGAACAGTACAGCCGTTGGTGCCCGAGCATCTCCGCAAGTTTAAATCCTATTTGAAACACCTCGCTGGTTTTCTTTTGGATATCAAAAGTGCCACCTAAGTATTCGCGGTAACGCACATTCAGTATGCTGTCCACTTTAATGCGATTCATCTCAATCAATATCTTGGTCGGTCGGTAGGCGGCCAACTGTTGTAGTAAATCAGCCAACTCCGCTTGTCGCTGATCCTCCAGAATATTGAACGGGTACTTTGGTTGATAGTCATCGAGGCCAGGGTTATGAAAGTGAAAAACGCCCAATACCATAACCTGTGGCTGATGCGCACCAATAAACACGTTGGGATCAGCAATAGGGTGAGGTGTATTCGATGAATCTTGATCCTGTTCATGCACGGCATCATCTGCTAAGCAGGCGCTTAGCAAGAATAACATTAGATATAAGTGAACCTGCGTTTTCATGAGCTGTGAATTTCCTTTTTAATGATTTCTAACGCCTGATTAGTGAAATGCTCCCAATGTTCCTTATTGAGGTAATCCAGCTCAAACCAGCCGTACAAAGGCGCTCGTTTTTTGAAGGGATTAAACACTTCGATGTCCAGATCCTGCAAATCAGGTTCGAAGGATTTCCCCAACTTAAAGACCATTTTCTTCTTGCGAGAAAAGAAGGCAAACACTTTATGCTCGTAAGTAATGGCTTCTGAGCTCATCATTTTACCAGCCTTTATTGCCCTATCTTTTGCGCAAAATTGATCCCTAATTTCATTGAAATAAGCCTTTTCCATAAATGCTTTTTCATTTATGTCAATTGAGTAATGAAAATTAGGACAGCTGAGGGTTACTAAAATGAATTGGCCTCAAAAACAAGGCGATAGAAGGGAACCCTCTACCGCCGCAAAGCGAACTACCCGCGAGCAACGTAAGCTTAAACCGTGAGCGCCAGCGAACTCCAACCGCGAACGAAGTGAGCCCCTCCGTGAGCGGAGCGAACTCCCCCGCGAGTGCAACGAGCTCCCCCCACGAGCGACAGCGAGTTCCACCGCGAGCAAAGCGAGCCTACACCGTGAGCCACCAGGCAAACTACCCCCGCGAACGCAGCGAGCTACAACCGCGAGCAACGCGAGCCTCCCCCAAATTTCCTATCTTCCCCCAAAAACATGCCTCCTTTCAAACGCATCGTCAAGATGACTTTCCGCCCCGAAGAAATAGAGCATTTCCTAGAGGTATTCGCAAGTGCCAGCGCACATATTCGCGCCTTCCCAGGTTGTCTGCACCTGGAGCTTTGGCGCGGCCAACGCCAGCCCAATGTACTATTTACCTTCTCCCGTTGGGAAAACGAAGAAGCCTTAGAAAACTACCGTCATTCCGAGCTCTTCCGCTCCACCTGGGCCAAAACAAAACCACTGTTTGCCGAAAAGGCCGCCGCTTGGAGTGTCGATACCTTGGCAGAATTGTAAAACCGCAGTAGAAAAATGCGCATCTACTTTTCCTTGTGCACTTAATCCCGTAACTCTGCCCTCTAAGAAAATCTTATCACTATGCCCACCTTATCGCTTGACCAGTACAAGATTGAAATTGGTCCTATCGGAACGGATCACATGCAGTGGCTAGAAGCACAGGGCTTTGCCGGATTAGCAGTGCTGACAGACAGCAATACCAGCCAGCATTGTCGGCCACTCCTGGAGCCACTCCTGGCCCCCTTCAATACCATCTATTTGGAAGTACCTGCCGGTGAGAAGCATAAAACCATTGAATCTTCTCAGCGAATTTGGGAACAGCTCTTCCAGGCCGGTGCCGGCCGCAACTGGTGCGTGCTTAATCTTGGTGGGGGTGTGATTGGAGATATGGGCGGCTTCTGTGCGGGCACCTACAAGCGTGGTATCGATTTTATCCAAATCCCCACTACCCTGCTCGCCCAGGTGGATGCTTCGGTGGGTGGCAAGTTGGGTATCGATTTTTACGGAGTAAAGAACAGTGTGGGCCTGTTTCGCAATCCGCGGGCAGTCTGGGCCGATCCTCGCTTTTTCGCTACTCTATCCCAACGAGAGCTGCGTTCTGGCTTTGCCGAGATTATCAAACACGCCCTCATTGCGGATCTCGCACAATGGCAAGAACTGCAGCAACTCACCGATCTCAACCAAATTGATTGGGCCAGTTGGGTAGCTCGCTCCGTAGCGATCAAACAGCAGATCGTTGCCGCTGATCCCCACGAAAAAGGTTTACGCAAAGCACTAAACTTTGGGCATACCATCGGCCATGCGGTAGAGAGTTATTTCCTAGAACGCGACAGCCCCTTACTACACGGTGAGGCTATCGCTATCGGTATGATCTGCGAAGCCTGGCTATCGCGACAAGTCCTAGGCCTTTCATCAGAAGACCTTGCCGACATTTCACAATACTTCCTGGCACTCTACGGGCATCACTCTGTACCGCTCAGCGCCAAAGAGCAGCTATTGGCTACCATGCGGCAAGACAAGAAAAACGAGGACCATCGCATCAATTTCAGCCTTTTACCGGCAGCCGGCCAGGCCAAAGTGAATCAGACAACTACCGTAGAGCTCATCATCGAAAGCCTGCAATATTACAATGAGCTACGAGCCTAATCCACCTTTGCTACACCCCGGCTGACAGCGTCTGCAAGAGCACATCTACGTCCTGAATCAAAGAATTCATCACGGCAGCACTTTATCATGTCGAATGAGTAGCGCATTCTGGCCTGCCCAGAAGGTGATCAAATCGGCATTGCTCATCAGTATATCCGCTGGCTGCATTCCGCGTTTGCTCCGTAGCCACCCATTCCACCCAAATTCGAGACAACCTCCACCGAAGCTTTAGCGTAGAAAGAGCCTCTCACCCCAACAACTGTCCCCCTAACAAGCGCTGCTCCACGGCTTCCCACTTCGCCCGGCTCACCGGTATCTTGCGTTCGGCGATCACCAACTGGCGGCCATCTACGGTAGTTACTTGGCCTAGATGAGCAAAAAACGACTTGTGCACTCGCATCAAAGCTGGATGAGGTACGGAGGCTTCCAGTTCCCGCAAAGAAAGCAAGGTGGTAAAGCGTCCCCGGCGGGTATGCAACTGTATGTAATTCTGCATGGCCTCGGCGTAATAAAAATCCGCCAACGTGATTCGTTCTATCCGGCCATCGGCTTTGATAAAAAAGTGATCTATCTCTTCCGGTGTCTCTGTTGTCAGCGTCTCTTCCTTCTTATCCTCCTCAGTCGCTGGATTTTGTTCCATTAAGCGGCGCTGAGCTCGCAGTGCGGCTTTCAGAAAGCGGTCAAAGGTGATGGGCTTTACGAGATAGTCCAGTACTTCTAATTCAAAGCCCTCCAGAGCGTAAGCCGGATAAGCCGTAGTCAAAATCACCAGTGGTGGCCGAGTCAGGGTGCGTATAAAATCCAGCCCACTCAGTTTGGGCATTTCTATATCCAAAAACAGTAAATCTGGCTGTTGCTCCTGCACTATGGGCAGGGCTTGCAGGGCGTTACTAGCCGTCCCCAAAACCTCCAAGAAAGGTACATCCTTAGCGTATTGTTCCAGACCTTCACGCGCCAGGGGTTCATCATCCACAATTAAACAGCGCACCTTCATAGTCCCTTTATTTTCAATTCCGCTGTGTACTCCTTCCCTTCTTGCCAGGCCACATACTTTGCCTGTCCTGGGTACAACAGGGCCAGCCGCTGACTTAAGTTATCCAGCCCTATGCCCGAAGCCGCCCGGCTCCCCATCGGTGCGTGTACATTTACCACCTCTGCCAGCGGCGCACAAGTATTCGCCACCTTAAAGTGCAGCTCACCCGCCACCAATCGCCCCTCAATTTCCACCGCTGCCTCATCCTTATCCACGTGTTTAAACGCATTTTCTACCAGTGGCAGCAGCAATAATGGTGCAATCTCTGCCCCATTTTCCGGGCTATCCAAACGTACTTTCACTTCCGCTTCGTGGGGCAGTCGCAAAGCCGCCAAGGCCGCATAGCGCTGTAGGTAAGCAAACTCCTCTCGCAGTGGTATGCGTTCCTCTCGTCCTTGATAAATCTGATAACGCAGCAATTCCGAAAAGCCAGAAAGTGCCTCCGCTGCCTCGTCCGGGTTTTTCTTGATCAAGAAGTAAATATTGTTCAGCGCATTAAACAAGAAATGAGGATCCAGCTGGCTGCGCAGAAATTGTAACTCAGCGCTCATTTTCTCCTGCTCTAGCCGCTCCTGTTGTTGCTCCATCCAGCGTTTCTGAATCAGCAAATAAATCACCATCGCCAGCGTCACCCCAGAGAAAGTGCTCCCCAATGTAGAGCCAATTACGTACTGAAAATCTTCAAAAAAAACTACCGTTGTTTCGGGGCTACTCCCCTCAAACCAGAAGTACAGTAACAAGGTCAGCACCACTGCTCCCACCAAAATGGAAAAAATCAACGCCACCACAAACCCTATTCTCCTCCCTTTTCGCCACAAGCGCGGCACCAACCAGTAGATATTGGCATAACTCACCCCCGCGTGCACCAGCGTGTAAATCAGACTCGTCAAAAAACCACCAATACTCCAAAAACGCGGCGAGAAAATGCTATGCCAAAACAAGGTATATCCCAACCAGTATACCAAATGGTACACCAACGGTATATCTACATAGTCAATGGCCTTGCCTTTTTTATCTACCATACCTCCATTTTATCTACCCAATATAATCATACTCCTCCCTTACTCCCCGCAAAAACTTGCTGAATAGCTCCATTTTCTTGCTAAGTGGTAAATAATCATTTGGGCGCTCTCCTACCGCGAGTACAACGAGCTCCCAACGTGAGCCGCAGGCGAACTACTCGGCGAAGGCAGGAGCGAGCCCCCTCCCCATTCAGCAATCCAAACCCACCATTCAGCAATCATCCTTGCCTATCCCCTCTTCCTCCCCCACCTTTACTACAAATACAAAACCACACGCAATCATGAATAGAATAATTGCTATCACCGGACTCTTCTTTAGTCTTACCAGCTTTACCCTTTCTGCACAAAATGTAGATCAACGTTTCTACCAAGCTTATCTCGCAAATGACTTGGATGCCTGGTCCGCCACCATCAGTGAATTATCTCGCAGCTACGAACAAAGCCAGGATGCCAATCTACTTCTACTCATGGCCAAAGGAGCCTACGGCGCCATTGGTAGCTGCTTTGCCCAACAGGACATGGACAAAGCCGCCGAATGGGCCGAGCGGGCCGAAGAATATGCGCTACTCTTTCTGGAAACCCAAAAAGATCACGCCGAAGGCAAAGCACTGCTAGCCGGTATCTATGGTATGAAAATTGGCATCAAACCTATCCATGGTATGACCCTAGGCCCCAAATCCGGCCGTCTTCTCACCGAAGCCATCGCCAAAGATGACAACTGTGCCCTGGCCTATTACCATAAGGGTACCAGCGCCTTTAACACCCCAGCTACCTGGGGCGGCAGCATGGAGAAAGCAGCTACCTACCTGCAAGACGCCAAAGAGCGCTACGAACAAGGCACTCTAGAGCTCAACTGGGAATACCTCAACGCCCTGGCTTGGCTGGGCATGAGCCACCACCAACTCGGTCAATACACCCAAGCTCAACAGATGTACGAATTAGCCCTCCAACACGAGCCTAACTTCGGCTGGGTGAAATATCAGTTATTGCCAAAAACGCAGGAGGTGATGCGGTAAGGGAATTAGAACGGCCCACCTTCACCAGGGGCTTCGTCGGACAAGAAAATTAGAGTTAGAATAAGCATTAGAATGGGCGACACACCAGTCATGATTCTAATTCTCACGCTAATTCTAATTACTTAAAGCGCGCTTTCTCCCAAATACAAGTGGTAAAATCAACGTAAAAGTGAAAGTTAATGTGACAGGTAGAATGCCCGTGAAATCTACGAATTGGACTCCCCCCAACCATTTCTACTTTCACTTTCATTTTCCCTGTCACTTCCACTCCCCCTGTTCCCGAGCGTCTCCGGACGCGAGGATATAACTAAAACCACCCTCCATGCTCCCCCTGCACTCCTGGCTACTCTTCTGTCTACTGGCTCTTCCTAGCTTGGTCAACGGCCAGTCTATCCGTGGGCAGGTAGTGGATCATCGCAGCAAAGAAGCGCTCATCGGCGCAAACCTCCGCTGGCTACATCATCCTGATATGGGCACCACTACTGATCTAGACGGCAGCTTCGAACTGCAAGCACCCCAACTCCCTGACACACTCTTAATCACCTACCTCGGCTATCAAGACTGGCAGCGAGCTGTTTTCCCAACGGATACCTTCTTAAATATTCACCTCAAGGAAGACGCCCAGGTGATTGAACAAGTAATGGTTGTCGCGGACCGTTTACCTGCCAAGAGTACATCAGCCTTAGCTGCTGGATTGAGGTAAATATCCAGCCGGTTGAGTTGCTCGGTGGCGAAGATCTTAGCAGGTAAACGGTCCGCGACAACCATTACTTGTTCAATCACCTGGGCG
>JBCBWU010000186.1:0-14825 GCA_039816955.1 Bacteroidota bacterium | reverse complement strand
TCCAACAGGTATTCTGATTACCACTCTCATCCGTTACGCGTAGCTCGATAGTGATCTCATTTGCGATATCACAGCAGTAGAAATCTACAAACTCTCCCCACGGGCTGAAGCGGTTTGCACTGGCATCACAAGTACCGTTGCGCCAGAAGTTACGGCGTACCTCAAGGGTGACGCTGCCACAGTTATCATTTGATCCTTCGTCGATATCTTCAGCGAATACTCTGGCGATACCTTCGATACCGTTGAGTACATCACCGCCTCCGATGGAGACATTCAGCTCATCATCACAGATCGCGTTTGGTTCGATCTCGTCGGTTACAACGAGTGTATATTCCTCGCAGGTCTCGTTGAGACAGTCATCTTCGGCACAGATGATCAGCGTATGCGTACCAATTGGTGCTTGTACGATATCACCATCACCTACATTACCACCAGCAAAGAAGCTCTCGCCGAAGGCTAGGATGGTGTAGGTCGTCGCGGCAGCACTACCACAGTCATTACCGTCTACCACATCTGGATTCGGAATGGCTACGTTTGCTACGCAAGACAGTGGTGAAGTGGAGATGTTGATTACCTCACTAATACCACTAATCACTGGTCCGGTGAAGTCACCCACTTTCACAAACTGATCCCAGGTGGTGTTATCATCTGGGTTACACCAATCGATCAAGTTCCACTCACGGCGGAAACTATAAGTCCCTTCACAGATATTGATGCGAGGCTCATCACTGTAGCTTGCTCCAAGGTTGCAGTAGTTATCATCCAGATCTACATAACCTGAAGCGGTTAGCAGGAATGGATAGCCTGTTACACTCGCTGCTGAGTTATCATCTGGGCCACCTACTTCTCCATCAGTTGGGAAGTCTTCATCGCACTCAATAGTTGCGGTGAATGGTGGGATGATCAGATCCGCTATCGTTGGACGGCTCAGGGTAATGATCTGCGTACACTCATCCGTTCTTGGCGTACCGATGCACACGCCGTCAGCGCGATCGCTTACGACGAATGTTCTCGTGATGATGATATCACCGCAGTCACCTGATTCGGTTAACTCATCTGATACCGTTACCAGTACTGGTCCACAGTTATCCGATACATCTGGATAACCCGTCAGATCAAGGATATCGCGTAGCTCATCACTTAAGGTCCCTGGTACTATCGCGCCATTGGCATCTACCAGGTAGGTCATTGGTTCGGTGATCTCTACTAGTCCCAGGTCTTCACAGTACAGCGGTAGACTTACTTCCACTGGCGCTGGAGCACTAAATGGTGCCGAGAAAGTACCACCATTATCACTCACAATACCGATCACATAATCCGTACCGGCTCCAAAGTCCGCTAGTCCATCAGCGATCAAGATCGTGTAGGTCTGTCCAGCTTGCAGTGGTAGCGTGATGCGGAAATCTTGATCCAATAGCGCATTGATGCCAAAGAACGGATCAACAAAGTAGGCTCCATCGGAACCACCCAGGATATTTTCACAAGGATTGTCCGCATTGAACGCTCCCTGGAAGATCGCAAAGTTCGAGCCGAAACCATTGGTCGCTACTTGAATATTGTAGATATCATCTGCTGGTAGATCTGGATCAACGGTGAACTCGATCAAGTCGTACAGGTACTCACCGTCCGTTGGCTCAAAGAAGCTTTGGAAGCAGGAGTAGTCGTTCAGCTCAATCAGGTCTTCCGTACCATCAAGGGTGCCTTGTAGGGTTTGCAGATCAAACTCAACGGTTACCTCGTCGATATCATCTGGACAATCTACTACTGGATCGGTCTTGTCTTCGGCGAATAGGTCACCCCAACAGGTATAAACCATTTCATTAGCAACGAAAACCTGTACTTCATAGGTGTGATCGCCACAACCAAACAAGACATTGCTTCCCGACTCATCTACATTGATCACAATCTCATCGGCACAACCAAAGGTACCGGTCAGTACCATTTCAGGCGTTATCGTAGCTGAGCAGTTCTCATCAAGCGTAACGTTTAGATCGGCCAAACAACCTACGTCCAGGCTTTCTACCACAACTGTAGTCTCCACCAACTGATTACAGCCTGGGAAAGCAACTGTCGTGCCGCCATCTGGGGAAATACCACCATTTCCATCAGCTGAACCATTGTATAACATCTCGATGAGGTAGATACCCGCACCAAGTGCTTCAGGATCAAAAGTGGTAGCAGGAAGACCATTGATCGTAAAACTCACAGCATCCGCCCCTACTCCATCGGTATCTGTTCCTCCGAGTGGAGTGCTTTCTTCGAAGTTACAGTAGATGGCATCCAGTTCCGGATCGAAGATCGGATTTGGATAGGCGCAAACGTTACTTATCGTCAATGGATCACCAATTGGCACGCCGCCAAAAAACTGGAAGGCAGTTATGATGTAACCCACATCATCCGCATGATCAAAGCTCAGAGTATAATCACCACCACCAGCATCAGTGAATATATCACCGACATTGACACCAAAGCCGCCACTTACCGCCGTGATGCGGAACTCCTGTCCCATACCGGCCATAATGGTCACTACCTCATTGAAAGTACCATCATTCGGATTATCATAAGTACCTGTAGTCGGGTCGAAGATGATCGGTGAGGCGTCATCATTACACGCACATGGATCGGTGATTTCCGGCGTACAATCCACTACCGTTAAGATCGTACTAGTCGTGAATACACATCCACCTGCTGTGGTGTAAGTGTAGGTGATTTCAGTATCTCCCAGCTGATCAGGAGTAAAACTAAAGGTTTGGCCATTGCCATCATCGGTCACACCAGTGCCAGAGTAGACACCACCAGCCGGAGTGGCACCACCCAACACGCCATCGATACTCATATCAAATTGACACACATCTGGTAGTTCGAAAACCAAGATTGGCACCTCATCATCTACTGTCACGGTAGCATCGCAAGTGCTGCTGTTGTTATTTTCATCCGTTACAGTCAGTACAACCTGGTTATCTCCAACATCAGCACAGCCAAACATGGTCTCATCCAGACTCAGGGTAACGTCACCACAACCTTCATCATTAGAGCCGTTATCTATCTGTTCTGGCGTGATAGTGACCATACCATCGGTAAGGGTAACGGTGATATCCTGGCATAGTGCAATCGGGGGCACGTCATCCGTAACCGTGACTTGTACGGCACAACTGCTCGCATCACCATTAGCATTGCTGGCGGTTGCGATGTATAAATTCGTCCCTAGATCATCACAAGTCAATACTTTTTCGGTACAAATATTACCACCGGTGTTAATGGTCACACCTCGGAAGCAAGTCATTAGATCCTCATCAGGGAAACAAGCATCCGTGGCATCATTCACCATATCGCTCACAGCAAGCGTTCCTTGCGATAATGGAATGGTAAACTCTGTGTTACAGAATATGGCCACTTCGCTACCAATGCGTATGTTAAGCACACAAGTCTCGGTGTTACCTCCTGAATCTGTAGCATAGGCCTGCAAGGTATACGCACCTATATCTTCACAACCGTAACTCATACTTGGAACAAGAGCCGTAGGGTCAAAGCTAAAGGTAAGCGGGCAGTTGTCTGATGCTTGCTGGAATACCTGACTCGCCAGAACCGTCACCTCTCCAGAAGATGGAACATCGAATGTTCGGGTAATCATGGATGGGAAACATGTTACGCTTGGTGGCGAATTATCCACGACACTGATCGTCGCAGTACACGTTCCGGTATTCCCACTTTCATCCGTTACATATAAGGTCACCTCGGGTGTGGTGCCTGCGTCATCACAATCGTAATCAATAGTAAGCAGTTCAGTATCCGCAGCAAAACTAATAGTAAAATCACATTCATCATTAGAACCATTATCTACTTCTGCAACGTCTAAGCTGGCATTACCATCCACATCTAATTCTACGATTACATCTTGACATCTAGCATTGGGTATAGCTGCTTCAACAATAGTTACTGTAGAAATACAACTCCCCACATTACCTGCTTCGTCAGCACGCTCTACTACTATATCATATACACCGACACCTTCACAGCTTTCAAAGATATAGGACTCAGGAGGAATCTCATCTCCTGGAGATGTACTGCAGTTGTCCACAAAGCTTTCGAGTAATGCACCATCAAAGAAGAAAACTTCACCTAGCATTCCATCAGGACCATTATTAGGGATGGTATAAGTACGGTCGATACAAGTTAAGGTAGGTGCAATTTCATCTTCTACCGTCACTTCAGCCGTACAGGAACTGCTTTGACTATTTTCATCCATAGCTGTGTACGTTACTAAAACCGGGGAATCTAAGTCATCACAGTCGAACTCGCTAATGTCAATCATCTCAGTAGCCACAGCACAATTATCCGTAGCTGATCCAATCTGCTGAGCAGTAATACTTGCCATACCATCTGCATCGAGCGATACTGAAATATTGGTACAATTCACAACTGGCGCCTCATTATCATTCACGAAGATAGTCACCGGGCAAGGTGCGCTCACATTGCCATTGGCATCGGTAGCGTAGACGAAATCATCCGTCTGACCAACATCATCGCAGTCAAAATCAAGGCTGGTGATGAGGCCTTCTTCATCGAAGCTGAATAAAAGTGGGCCACAAGCATCTGTGCTACCATTATTATCATTGAGATCGCTGGCTAGCAAGGTGCCATTGCCATTTTCATCCAAGTTGACAATCCCTGCCTGGCAATCAACAAATGGTGCGGTGTTGTCTGTTACTGTTACTGTACTCGTGCAAGTTCTGGTATTCGTACCGTCGTTTACAGAAAGTGTTACCTCAATCATTTGTCCGACATCCGCACAGCCAAAGTCGCTGCGATCCAAGCTGAGCACTACACTGCCGCAATTATCGTTGGATCCATTGTCTACATCTCCCGTCGAAATCGTTTCCGGATCATTCTCAATATTCACCGTAAGGTCCTGACAAATTGCCACTGGCGGAATATTATCTACCACTGTTACCTCTACTGTACAAGGTACCGGAGGGCCATTACCTCCACTATTGCTTACGTACATCGTAACCGGGAAAGAACCAACATCATTACAATTATAGAAGAGTTCAGATACAATTGGTCCGGAGGGGCTAAACGACAGGGTCGGTAGACCACAACCTGCGAAACTTCCATTCTCGATATCGAAAACAGATAGTTCTGCGGTACCATTCGCCTCAATGTTTATGGTGGCATCCTGACAATTCGGGATAGGCGTTGCGCCATCCGTGGTTAAAACACTTGCCATACAGGAGGTGGTATTGGCAGGATCATCACTGTCCGTTACGTAGAGCGTCACTGTACTAAAACCTAAATCGGAGCAGTTGAGCGAAAGCTCCGTGACCACTGCGTCTGGTGCAAAGGATAAGTCAACTGTTCCACATTCCAGGTAGCTTCCGTTATCAATGTCATCAACAGTAATAGTGGCTTCCCCTGCGTCATCCAGACTCGCGCTGGCATCTTGACAGATGGCGATCGGTGCTAGGTCATCTACAATACTAACGGTAACTTCACATGAACTGCCCTCTCCCTCTTCATCGGTAACTCCCAAAAGGAAAGTATGGTCTCCAATATCTGAACAGCTCAAATCATAACTATTCCCAAGGAATAAAAAGTCATCCTCCGGGTTTCCGGTATCATCAATCATGAGTGCCATGATGAATGTCAAATCTTCCGGAGCCGTGCAATTATCATTACTTCCACCATCCAAATCCGTAG
Organism: Bacteroidota bacterium; assembly: GCA_039816955.1. Lineage (GTDB taxonomy): Bacteria > Bacteroidota > Bacteroidia > Chitinophagales > Saprospiraceae > Lewinella. The sequence goes on along the minus strand of JBCBWU010000186.1, from coordinate 9,128 downwards.
CCAATAGTGGGCTTTCAGAAAGACCAACCGTTAGTCCGTTTATACAGAGCGCATTGGGTGCCAATTGATCTTCTACTAAAACTGAGGTAACACAGGGTGCCGTATTTCCATTTACATCACTGACATATACAGTAATTGGAAATTGTCCTACATCCGCACAGTCATAGTCCATACTCGTAACCATTCCTGCTTGGTCGAAACTAAAGGTAAGTGGTCCACACACATCACTACTCGGAGTAGCAGAAAAATCTAAATCACTGGCCAATAAATTACCTTCACCATTTTCATCCAAAGAGACAATCCCAAGTTGACAATTGGCCACTGGTGGTGTATTGTCTGTCACGGTCACCGTACCAACACAAGTACTGGTGTTTGTACCATCGCTTACAGATAGCGTAACATCAATCATTTGCCCTACATCAGCACAACCAAATTCTGTGCGATCTAAGCCTAGCGTTACACTACCGCAATTGTCGCTGGAGCCATCATTAATATCACCAGTCGTGATGGTTTCTAGATCATTATCAATATTCACAGTGATGTCCTGACAAATAGCTGTAGGCGGGATATCATCCACCACTACTACCGTAACATCACAGCTACCCACATTATTTTCTTCATCTCTTACATCTAAAGTAAGGTTCAAATCACCTACTACACCGCAGCCAAGATTATAACTGGTTCCTAAAGGAGCTCCACCTGCATCAGTAGCAAGCATAAATAAGGTGAGGTCTTCAGTTGCGGTGCAGTTATCCGTACTTCCATTATCAATTTGAGAAGCCAAAAGCGGACTTTCTGATAAACCAATGGTGAGGTTGGATACACAGTTGGCAGTTGGAGGCATATTGTCTGCAATAGTAATCGTTGCAGTACAACTACCTTCATCCTCATTGTCATCACTGACATAGAGCGTCACCATTGTTGTGCCAATATCATCACAAGTATAGCTGAACTCAGTGACGGTTGCATCAGGAGCAAAGGACAGCACGCCATTTGAACAGGCTGAACCACTATTTGGACCAACCTGATCTACCGTGACAGTACCTTCCCCGTTTGCATCCAAATTAACGGTGACATCTTCACATTCGACCACTAAGCCTGGAACAACTACGGTAATAGTGACATCGCAGAATGCCGGGTTATTGTCATTGTCAAAAGCAAATATTCGACGATTACCGCTACCGAGATCATCACAATCATAACTGCGCTGTGTCACTAAATTTTCAGCGTTGAAGCTGACAAAAAGATCAGTATCGCAATTATCGGTAACGCTGATCACCACATCGTCCAGATCAAGCGTTCCGGTACCGTCAGGCCCCAGGATCACCGTATTATTCTGGCAAATCATCTCAGGGGCCTGAAAATCCTCTCGTTCAAGTGTTATATCACAGGGCGCGGAAAAGTTGCCGTATTCATCAATTGCCGTCAGTGTTATAATGGTGCTTTGTTCTTCAATAACTGTTCCGAAGGGGATAGAACCAATTACAGAAAAATCACCGCATTCGTCGCTAGTAGCAAATGCCGCAACATTGATGAGTGTTGACTCGTCAAAAGTGATCGTACATTCTCCCGGGTCAGTAGTTTGCGTAAGCGCCAGCGATCCATCACAAGGGAAGAGAAAGACAGGAGCAGTATTGTCTTCGACCTGAATGGTAGCTACACAATTGTCTTCATTACCTGAAGCATCAGCTACCGTCAATATGACGTTGTGTAGGCCAATATTATCACAGCTTAGTTCAAAGTCTCCAAGGTTGTAATCAACAATTTCGCAATTATCTGTAGAACCGGCTCCGGCCGCTGCTGCTACGGTAGCCGGATCATCCGTATGGTTGACTATTATGGTATTGCAGACAGCTTGAGGAGCCTCTGTATCATTTACAGTAATGGAAAAATTACAAAATGAACTATGCATACCATCCTCGCGGTCTGCATCATATCTGGCGGTATAGGTAATACCAGCCTCTAAGTCATTTAAGGTAGGAATTTCATCGACGCCTGTATCAACAAAAGTGAATAAGCCATTGTCATTAAAAGTCACCCGATAATCGAGATCCCCCTGACATAAATACAAGGATTTTGGCGCAAGAAGACTGGCATCCACAGTAGCACTGCATGTACCAGGATCGATGTCAACAACCACATTTTCCGGGCATCTTACACCCAGGTCATCTACAATAACTACATCTTCTCGGCACACATCAACATTCCCGGCACCATCAAATACCGTAATTTGAACTTCACGGTTCGCACCGACATCGTCACAGTTGATTTCAGCATCAAACCTAAACTCCACCTCGAAGCCAGCTACAAGACAGTTATCAGTAGCAGAAATGACCACCTGGTCTATTATGTCCTGATCACAGACTTCTGCCCCAACACTCAAATCCAGTCGACTTGAGCTAGTGGTATTAACACAATCAATGACCGGTGGCTCCATATCAGAGCTATTGATTGTAACTGTGAAAGAACAGCTGGCATAAACTTCACCATCACAACTAGCTGTGTAAGTAATGGTACTGGCCCCAATTTCAAATTCAGTGGTAGGGATTTGTCCAGCACCTGTTACTATAGTAGGATTATCTCCCGGGCCGACAATTTCATATGTAATGTCTCCAGGGCCGTCATACTCTACTTCTAAGCTATTAGTACTGATAGATTCTGTACAATCACCAAAACCTGTATTCTCAGTTATATTAGAAGGGCAGGTTATGTCATAAGGTCCTGCCTCAGGAACAAGGGTTACCTCAAAAGAACAGGTTTGAGTCTCCTCTACGCCTTCCTCATTGAGATAGGTACTGGTATAGACAACCAGGCTTGTACCAATCGAAAAGTCATTGGAGGAAATACCATTGTTAGGATTGAAACTGGCTTGATCGGTATTTGTAGTACCATCCGGATTAAAAATCAAATAAGAAAGTTGATCATCGCAGGTAGGTCGAATATCCGGCTGAAGATTAAGGCGATTACTACCAGGGTTCCCGTCTAAAATAGTCGCATCACAGCCCATTACCTCCAGGGTAATTTCTTGCGCAGGCGGGCAAGTTAATTCTTCCACATCTCCTCGAACCACCTCAATGATGAAAGTGCAAAAATCAGATTCTCCTGCTTCATTGGTCACCTCCAGGAAAGCATAGGTCTCGTCATATACATCACCAATGTCATCACAATCAAAACCCAAGCCGCTTACACCACACAGTGGCTCATTAACGCCATCTGGCACGCAGAAAAACACATCCAATATGGCATTGGCATCATCGGCATCATAGCTTCCAGCGTCTACCTCGTTAGGCCGCAAGGTGTAATCCTGATCCCCATCAATGTACACCTGAACAGTAGAAACACATTGTGCTACCACGCCAGACTCCTCAACAAAGGAAAACTGGTAGCTTAGACAACCATCAAGTGATTCATTAGTGCTCCCAGGAATTTCTATCGTACTGCTTAGTGCTTCCGAGTTCACCCAACTGCCACCACCGCCACCTGGATCAGAGCGACCGCCACCGCCACCGGAAAAACCACCGCCGCCACCGCCGCCGCGGATACCATTATTATTACGTTCAATGCGGCCGCTGCCGCCTCCACCATAACCCCAACCACCAGCACGGAAGTTGTTATTACTGGTTCCCCCTTCCGCGCCCTGGAAGACCCCCTGGCCGCCTCGCGCATTAGGCGGAGTAGAAGAAATTGGGCGGTAGCCACCGCCGCCGCCAGCATAAATGGTATTACCTCCATTTCCTGTAGCTTCACCGCCTGGTCCACCATTGGTACCACCATCTCCATCATTGTCTCCTCCCTTGCTTGTACCGTTGGGTCCTGTATTGGCATCTAATCCATCTGTTCCATTATCCATACTCAAATAAGCGCCACCGCCGCCACCAGCGACCAATAGGACAATCCAACAATCCTGTGTCAGATCAAGGGAAGGTGTAGGCAGTGTTCCGTTACCGATAGCACAATCACCATTGCCTGTTACGCCGGGAGGGCGGTATAAGACTGCTGTACCGCCACCGCCACCACCACCATGGCGATTACTCGCAGCCAGGCTTGCTCCGGCATGACCGACTACATAGCGGATCGTACCTCCTGGTTCTAATTCAAATATTCCATCACCCAGCGCAAAGCTGGCAGTAACCAATGCTCCTTCTCCTCCACTGGCCCGACGACCTCCACCTAGATAGAAACTTTCTCGAGCGCGGCCACCATCAGCACCGCGGGCAGTGAAGGAAATGGTGTTGACTACATCCAGGTCTATATTAGTAGGTATAATGAAATCTTGTTCTTGTGTCACTAGTGGTAACTTGACAATAGAGCCGTCAATGGTTAAGCTTGGGAAGGAATAGGTTATTTCTCCCTCGAAGGAAGTGCTGGTTGTACCTCGTTCTTCCAAAGTGACTGTTTCCTGTAGGGCTGCGGGATTAACATAGCTTCCACCGCCACCACCATTTTGAGCAGAAGCGCCACCATCATTACCACCACCGCCGCCAGAATAACCGCCACCACCACCGCCGCCACCGCCGCCGCCATCGGTATCTTCCAAACCAGTACCGCCACCGCCGTAACCCCAACCACCCAGCGCATCACGAGTAGTACTTCCCGTACCTCCACTTCCACCTGCGACGCCACCTTTACGTCCACGTTTACCCAATCCAGACGGACCTCCATCAGAAAGGGCGCCACCACCCGCACCGCCATCTCTAAAATTACTGCCAGCGCTACCACCATTTCCGTTGGTACCGCCACTATTATTACCACCACCACTGGTACCGCTAGTACTTGTGCTGCCAGTAGCGCCATTTTTTGCGCTTCCCTCATCACAGGAGTCACCAAAAAGTCCACCTTCTACGCCAAAAGCACCGCCACCACCACTAGCTACCGCCAACAAAACCCAATCCGTATCCGCATCAGCAATATCGAGAGATGGATCAGTAGCTCCAGTTACATCGGCACCCGGAGCATGGTATAAAATCGCACTACCAGCACCACCACCAGCACCACCACCATTGTCTGAAGATTGATTTTCTCCCTTACCTCCGACCACGAAGCGGATAGTACCTCCGGGTTGAAGTTCATCGTCACCCGTTCCAACTGGGAATGAAAGTCGTATAAATGCACCTTCTCCTCCACGGCCAGTGCCCATACAACTGTTTCGACCACCGCCATCACCTCCAGTTAACACGAAGGTTATGATTGGCGTACTTACCGAACTTGGAATGAGGAAATCTTCGGCGGCTCCGGAATAAGAAATGGTATAAGTAGAACCATCTTCTGTGAGCTCTGTAGTCGCCTGAGCTAGTAGAAAGTGAGAGGAAAGAAGAAAACACAAGAGCGCAAGGAAAGACTTGCGGCCTTCAGAGGTCGTCCGATTACCTGATGTCATGAGATCAATAATTTGTCAATACTTGGCAAACGATATGCTACATTCAGTAGACCATTCACGTGATATGTCGCCTGCCCTTGGCAAGGTACGCTATAGCCCACGAAAAAATCCGACATCACACTTAACAAATCCGCCATTTTCGCACAAAACACTACCAAAACCGGTTAAAACTCCGGCTAATAAGTTTCATTTGTATTTTTAGAGGCATCATACATCATCACACGTGCGCTGTACCTACCCCAAATCTCGACTTATTCCTTGGTCAGTCTTGCTACGGCGAGCGCTTCTTCCACTGATTAGCATTTTGTTGTTATTGTCGTTTGCACCGCAACTTACGGCACAGAATACGTCAATCTCCCGTGATTGGCAGGACGTTAGTTTACCTGATACGGTACGCCTAGACCTGATGGACAGCATGGCCAGAAAGGTATACTGGACCAAGCAACCCGACTCTAGCCTTTATGTGTTTGATCAGCTTATTCAGCTTGCGCGATCTAGTAGTCAGCAGCATGAACTTAGGTCCGGTTTACGCAGAAAAGCCAGTCTCTTGTACCGCATTGGTAATTATCAAGCAGCAGCAAAAGCTAATGAGGAACGGATTGCGGGCTACCACTTAATGTCTTATGATGAAGAGGATAAGAGTAGATACCTCTCACGTGCCCACCGCGACTTGGCAAAAGCACTGCGAAAACTAGGTAGAACAGCGGAGTCATTAGAGCACTACGAAACCAGCCTCCGCTATGCTAATAATGCCGGTGAGGCTGGCCGCAACGAAAAAGCTAACACGCTCAACTCCTTAGGCAATCTCTACTTCAATCTTCGCGAATACGAGTTGGCCCAGGAAAAGTACCAGCACTCACTAGAGCTCTATCAAGAGTTAGATGTTAAGGTTGGCATCTACAGCGCTTTGAATAATCTAGGACTTGTCTCCTCGAAAACAGGCAACTTCCAACAAGCCATCGATTACTATGAGATTAGCCTAGAGATGAAAAAGAAAGCTGATGACCGCGCACGTATGTCTAATACCTATGGCAGCATCGGCGATGTCTATTTGGTTTGGGGGCAAGAAGCAGAGGCCAAGGCGTACTTTCTACAGGCCAAAGCCTTGCAAGAAGAATTGGGCATGCGCGATGAATTGACGCGCTCTTTGACCCAACTTGGTAATTTAGCCCATCTACAAGGGCGTCCGCAGGAAGCACTGCAATGGTGCAACCAGAGTTGTCAGATTGCTGCTGAAGATGGCCTTTGGCAAGCCAGTATGGCCTGTCAGGAGTGTCTTTATAAAGCCCATAAAGCGCTTGGCAATAATACGCTGGCCTTACAGGCGTACGAAACCCACATTGCGGTCAAGGACTCCGTGATCAGCATGAGCAACACCCAGGCCATCGCTGATCTGGAAGCACGCCTCACCTACGAAAAACAGCTGGCCGAGGCCGAGACGGAAAGAGTACAACTAGAGCAGGAGGCCCAGCGCGAACGCTGGTTGCGTTGGTTGTTGGTTGGCGCTATACTAGTGCTTATGATAGCCGCAGGATTAGCTATTCGAATGGGCCGGCTCCGTCGTCGGCAAAATGAAACCCTGGCCCAAAAGAACCAGCAAATCAGTCAACAAGCTGCGGAATTGGAAGCGGCAGCGGAGGTCAAGAATCGTTTCTTTACCAACATCTCTCACGAACTACGTACGCCACTGACCCTAGTTACCAGCCCACTGGAGCAGCTCTTGAGTCAAGCCAACAAGCTTCCGCAGCAGCTTGGCAATACGCTCAGCACCGTACGTAACAATGCCAACAAATTAGTTCAGCTAGTGGAAGAGTTGCTAGAACTGGCACAACTAGAATCTGGGAACACCACCCTATCCGAAGTCCCTCTGCTGCTCCCCCCCTATCTCCGGCAAATCTTTGACAACTACAGTTTGCTGGCGCAAGAGAAATCCATTGAGTACCAATTCGAAAGCACACTACCGGGCGATCTCTCCATCCGAACTGATGCGCAAAGGCTCCAGAAGATCATTGACAACCTCCTTGGCAATGCGCTAAAGTTCACGCCAGAGGGCGGAGCGGTAAAAATGATCGTGCAAACCAGCAAGCAAGTAGATGAATCTGGTATTAGTATTCAAGTGCAGGATTCAGGACCAGGAATTGCTGAGCAAGACCTACCATTTATTTTTGATCGCTATTATCGTGCTAGTGATCAAGTCAGTAGCACGGCTAGTGGTATTGGGGTGGGCCTAGCTCTTGCCTACGAATCCGCACAGCTACTAGGGGGAAGTCTCACCGCAGACAGCACCGAGGCCGAAGGATCGACCTTTACGCTATTCCTACCAAGTCTTATCAGTCTAGCTAGTGATGAAGAGCAAACTCAGCGCACCGCTCTCCCCCACCCTGTTACTGAGCCCCAACCCGCTTTCGATCATCGCCTACTGATTGTTGAAGACAATCTCGAACTACAAACGTTCTTGACGCAAGTTCTCAGTGACTATAAATGCAACGTGGCAGATAATGGTCAACAAGCATTGCAGATGATCAAAGAGGCCCAGCGACAAGGAAATCCTTACCACTTGATTCTCACAGACCTTGCTATGCCAATTATGGACGGTACGGAGCTCATTCACCAACTCAGATCCGGCGACCAATGGGCCTCGCTCCGTATCGTAGTCCTCAGTGCACACGATCAACAGAGCGATAAGCTCAATTTACTGCGCAGCGGCGTGGACGACTTTATTACTAAGCCCTTCTCACCGGAGGAACTTCGCCTGCGGCTCCGCAATCTGCTCCAGTACGAGATCAATACGGCTGGCGAACCTCAAGTAAGTGAGGATGACGAGCAAAATGTCAATGACTGGCTTCTGCAAGTAGAACAGCACATCGAACATACCCTTCGTACGCAACAAGATCTAAGAGCTCTCACACTAGCCAGTGCACTTCACCTGAGTGATCGGCAACTACTGCGCAAAATTAAAGCAGTCACGGGCATGTCTACCCAGCAGTACATTAAGGAAAGTCGCCTGCAGTTAGCTCATCGTTACCTCACGCAACGCCAATTCAAAACGGTAGCAGAAGTGGCTAGGGCTTGCGGTTTTAGTACTACGAGCTATTTCAGTCGGCTGTATCAACAACGCTTTGGCAAGTCGCCGGCGTATTCGTTAGGGAAATAGTGGATTGAGGGTTGTTATTTGGGGCCATACCGCCAAAGGGGCGGTACCGGGTCATCCGCTCTTATACTCGCCGCGCATTAGACGCGGCGGCATACCGCTTCTACCCCTTGTCCGGGGAGGATACTCCTTTTAACCTTACGGATGAAAATTTCATAATACACTGATTATCAACGATTAAAAATTCATGAACACGCATTGATGTGTTAATGTATTTATACAACGAGTCTCATTTTTTGACACCGATTTTCAAAAAATAAAATCCCGGATAGCATCACTACCATTCGGGATTCTTTTATCCAAATTCTTGGAGAATTATCATATCTAAGCCTACGGCGCCAAACGCTCCCGCTCCCAACTACCATCTACCAAGCGATAGCGAATACGATCGTGCAAGCGGCTGCTCCTCCCCTGCCAGAATTCCACCTTATCCGGCACCAGGCGATAACCGCCCCAGTTATTGGGCAGCGGTAGTTTTTCAGCCTCGGCGTATTGTGCTTCTAGTTCGGCTACTTTGGTCTTGAGACCTTCGGGAGGACTATAATCGCGATCAACTCACCATAGATCAGACTGACGCTAGTCCATTCGTTCAATTCCAAC
>JBCBWU010000185.1:0-14930 GCA_039816955.1 Bacteroidota bacterium | reverse complement strand
CTGATTGACTTGATGTGCTGAATATCCATTGACTTCCGATTTGTACCAAAGGTGGGAAGTTTGCTTGTTAAGTGCTAACACAAATTCCAGATATACTAACACAAGTACATGGGCGAAAAGAATTTAATCCAAAGTTTAGGTTAGCGAACTTGATTAGGACGTTGCTCTGCTTCTGAAATCACGGTCGGATCGTTTTGCTGCTGGTTTGGTCGGAAGGTCAATAACTTGCTTTGTGGACGCGCTTTGGGGATAAATACGTGGAACGTACTGCCAAAACCATCCGTGCTTTCTACCCGAATGCGACCATTATGCTTCTCCACAATCTGCTTGCAGAGCGCCAGCCCGAGCCCAACCCCGCTCTGATGGTCCACTGTTCCAATCCGGCGGAATAGTTGGAAGATAACATCCTGTGCTTCCGGGCTTATTCCAATACCATTATCTCTGATACTGAATTCGTAGCCTTCTTCGGTTGACTGGCCATTGATAATGATTTCTGGATTCACATCCGGACGAGTATACTGTAGGGCATTTTGAATCAAGTGTTGCCACATCAGGGAAAACATCTCGGCGTCTACCTGGACAATTTTCGGAATGGTTCCGATATGGATAGTAGCTTTAGACTGGTGAATATGCTCTTGAAACTCTTCGATCTTTCGGTTAAGAAGTTGCCAACAATCCACCGATGCAGTTTGCGCTGGCCGTTTAATGGCTTCCGTGTAAGTGACCATGTCCCGGATGATGTACTGCATCTCCAAGGCACTATTCTCAATTTCTTCAAAATCCTCTGATTGCTGTTTATCTAGTTGCGAACTGGCCAGGTGGCGTGGTCGCAAACTACTCAACGATCTCATTAGGCGTTGCAGGGGCTTTTGCAATCCAGAGCTGGTAACATACGCGTATTGCGTAATGAGTTGTTGCGAGCTCGTAAGCTTGTTAACATTAGCTTGCAGCCGATTCAGTAAAGGTTGGAAAATGAAGCGTATTTCGAATAAAATCACGATGAGTGCTAATACAGCCAGCACTACTTCCGTCCTGATAATTCGATTGAGCTTGAGGGTTGAACCTTTTTCCAGGATCACCACTACCTCCTCCATACCAATGAGGAAATCCTCCTGGTTCTGCTCCAGGGATTTGATTTGCCCGGGCGTTAGTCCGTTAGGAGCCTCCTCTACTGGGGTTCGAGCCATCGCCATTTTCTGGTCCAGCTGTATGAACTTTAAGGTAAGCTCACCTTCTTGCCTTCTGGGAAGGTTGACATCGGCATTCTTCAATGCCTCGTAGTCCGTCATCCATTCCTGGTAAGTATTGGCTAGGGCCTCAGGTTGGCACAAGCCATCAATATCTAATTGGCAAGCCAGTGCTTGGCTCAAAACGCGCTGACAGTACATCCTTTGGCGGCCACTGGTATTGATCAGTTGAGCGTCAAACTTCTTCTGTGCTAGCGAATATTGGATGATGGACTGGGTTACCAGTATTAGGAGTAATGCTAACGAAACTGCTAGGTAGTAAGCGCGGCGGTATCTTTTTGATTGTTCTTTCACCGTTTTATGGAAGTAGTTGCTGTGGGTTTAATCTTTGGGCAGAGATGACTAAGGGATTAATTTATTACACCCATTTTCCGCTCTTGTAATTATAGGAGGTTTTGCATTGAAATAAAAATAAATCAAAAAAATTCTTCTCCGGATTGTTACTTTTTCTTTCCCCCGCATTATGCTAATGAACAAATGATCAAAAACCGAGAGAAGCGGGATGTTTAGTATCTTGCAGACAAGTACTAAATCGGTCAATAAAAGGTTCATGTCAGAACCCCAAAAGACAGTTTCGGCGGCCGCCATGGAGGCGGAGTGGCAAGAGATTCAAGCCGCTCAGCAAAATCCAGCCCGGTTCCGTCCACTGTATGAACGTTATTACGAACCCATCTTTCGCTTCGTTTTCCGCCGTATGGCAGATAGCGACCTCTCGGCTGATCTTTGTTCACAAGTTTTTTTGAAAGCATTACAGCGCCTGGAAAGTTATCAATTCCGTGGTGTCCCTTTCTCAGCTTGGCTATTTCGCATTGCCAGCAATGAGGTGGCACAGCACTACCGGCAAAACAGTCAGAAACGTACTGTTAGTGTGGAGGAAAATACTTTAGGAGACGTAGCTGAGGAGATGGATATCGATGGCGAAATCTGGCAAGTAGAGGACCTGGTAAATGTACTAGATACCCTCAAACCGGCAGAACTAGAGCTAATTGAACTTCGTTTCTTTGAACAACGCCCGTTTAAAGTTATTGCGGAAATTTTGGGTATTACCGAAAGCAACGCCAAAGTAAAAACCTACCGGATACTGGAACGCTTGAAAAAACGATTGCAAGGACAGAAAACCAAATGAAACCGAGACGGTCGGTAATGCATACCACTTCCCGGTATGTTACTATCGCCCCCTCCGGTCTATGAGAAGTGGTGTTAAAACCGCGAGCTATGGAAAAAAACTACAATTTTAAATTCAACCTGGAAGAGCCTGATGGTGATGCCATCAAAAAGCACATGGATTTCGATGCGCTTCTCGGCCAGTTTGAGCAAGAACAGGTCCCTAGAAAACGGCAGGCACGTCTTCGTCGCCTAACCTATGCCATCTCTGCTGCGGCTGCGGCTTTAGTGCTCTTATTGTTTGTACCTGGTCTTTTCCAAAAAGCTGCGTTAACCCCTGAAGATTATTTTGCGAGCCAAGATTTTGTCAACGTTCCCCTACCGGAAATGAATATCACCTACGAGGTGAAAACAGTTGCTGACGCTCATCGCGGAGGTGTAATTGATTACGAAAGTGGCTCTCGCCTGGTGATTCCAGCTGCCGCTTTTATGAATGATCGTGGAAAATTAATTGGTGGCGAGGTAGAAATTCACTATCGCGAGCTGCATGACTATATTGACTTTTTTGTTTCGGGGATCCCTATGGCTTATGATTCGCTGGGTATGCAGCGGTACCTTACTTCGGCCGGAATGGTAGAAGTATTTGCCAAGCAAAATGGCCGTCGCTTGCGTTTAGCGCCGGGTAAGGCCGTACAGGTGGAATTGCGCAGTGAGGTGAGAGTGCAAGACTATTTCATGCTGCCAAATTATTATGTCTATCGCTTGGATACGGTAAAGCGTAGTTGGGAGTACCAAAATATCGATATGCTGCAGTTTGCTGAGGAAGAGGAGTGGGAACCTGGTGCAGCTACGGATTCGCCCCAACGCCGTTGGCAACAAGAACTACGTTGGCTAGAGCAAGATTACGAACTAGCCTTACAAGAATTACAGGCCTCTAACCCAGTGCCAGCAGCACCTGTGCCTCCCCGGCAGGCTGCTGGCAACCGGCCCACTTTGGAATTGGACTTTGTAAACGGGGAGCTACCACTTGATCCTACCAGTGAAATCCAAGCTGCTGATTTGGCTTATTTGCACGGTGGCACAATCTGGGAGATTCTACCGGAATCGCCAGAAGTGGACTCCCGCGCCTTCAAGGTGGAATGGCAGCAGGTGAAGCTGCGTCGGATCAATCCTCGTCAGTATGAGCTGACATTACAGCACAGCCAGAATGAGGAAACCCTCTTGGTCGCACCGGTACTCTTCGGCGAGGATTACCAGGGAGCACTGCGCCAGTTTGAGCAAGCACAAGCCGCCTACACCGCTAAGGTAGAGGTGCGCGAGCGTCAGATTAGTGAAGCACGTGACAGCTTACAGGCCATGTTTGCCGAACGTAAAGCTGCTTTGCAGGAGAGTCTGAGTGAAGAACTAAGTAGTCGCCCCGGGCCACTTCGCCGCAAAGTGATCAACCGTTTTGTTGTGACCAACTTTGGCATTTGGAATTGTGCTCGCCCTACGAGTGCACCCCAAACTATGACCGGAGTCAATTACGTACTGGAGAACGGTGAAGCTATTGAAAATACCACCACCTATGTGGTCAACGAGACACAGAATACCATCTTCCGTTACCTGGCGTCGAGTAGTGCTCCTTTAGGTATTGTAGCCGATACAGACAACCTCTTGTGGGTGGTAAATGGTGCCGGAGGAATTTCGGTAGCCCGCTTGGACCAACCTTTTCTGGACGGAGGTGATCTAGTATTCAAGACGGTTACTCCACCCGTACAGAATCAGTCCGAGTTGCGTGCCGCACTAAGTTTCGAATAAACACTAGAAGTTGCCACTCCTGGCAACTGTTTATAACCGAGTTTTAAGCGTCTTTTTCAGAGTTTTATACTGAGAGGGGTAAGCGGGAATAGGATTTCTGCTTACCCCTTTTTATTTGTTTTAGGTATAATTTAACTAGCGTATAGCATTGAGCTATCTTTTCCCTGAGGGTAACCGTTTGCTTGCAAATTCACCTGCGAATTTCACTAAATTAAGACCACGCTTTAGTCCGGAGATATAATTTTTAAAACTTCAAGAAGTCAAAGAAAAATCTTATTTTGAAAAAACATTGTCAAACCCAAAAGCCAGTTTCGTGAGATACTTTAAATTCGCAATAGCATCAACCCTTTTTCTTGCCCTATCAGCCGCTGTTCTATGGCGTTCTTTTGATAGTGACGCTAGTGATAACTTGAATACCCAAAAGGAACCTACTTCTAAAACGCAGGAGTCTCCTGAGGCACAATTCACTAAGCAACTAATTGCTCCTCCACTTGAAGAGTCTTATCAGCCACTGCAAGTACACGTGGTGGACGCGGAACAGGGAGCCCTCATTACCTTACCTAGCGGTACGGAAATAGAAGTCCCCGCTAATGCCTTTATTGATCTGGAAGGCAATACTGTTACAGGAAAAGTCAATATCAGTTTCCGAGAGTTTCATACTGCCGCCGAAGTCATCCTAAGTGGTATTCCTATGAAAGATTGGAATGAGAATGCCGAGAACTGGGAAAACTTCTCCACTGCTGGAATGTTCGAAATTCGCGGGACAGACGAAGATCAGCAGCCTGTTAAGATGGTTGCCGAACGGCCAGTGGAGGTTCGTTTGGCCTCCAGAGTAGAAGGCACCTACGATACTTGGTACTTCGATGAAGATAAAGGCGACTGGGACCGTCAGGGCCAAAACACTGGTGAAGCTTTTGTTCCACCTCCAGCAAGTACACGCAATCAGGCTAGTGCCGGAAGAGACCTGCCCCCGCGCCCAACGCCACCCATTGAATACGATGCCGAGGCGATCCGAGTAGCCTTCGCCGGCATGAACCTTGTCGATTTCCCAGAGATCAATGATCCCGAAAATATCGCCTTGCAGTACGCGGGTGAACGCGGAGATGAAAAAGATCCCGAGGAAAACGAGTGGATATTTGACGCTAATTGGTTTCAAGCTGAGTTGAGTAAGACTGGCCAGAAGGGAGTGTATCAGCTGTATCTTGAAAACGACGACGAAGAGTTCACCACCCAAGTAAAGGCCACCTTGCTGCCAGAAGCTTACAGTTTAGCAATGGAAGACTACCGCAAGCAGTTAGCAGCCTACGAAGAAGCTTTACGAAATTCGGAGCAAAACCGTCTCCGTGTTGCCAAAGTACTCCGTAATATGGAGGTGGGAAATTTTGGCGTGTACAACTATGACATTTACAGTCGCTGGGAGGAACCTGTCTTTACGCAGGCTAATTTCCAACCTGCTGGAAAAGACAACTGGAGTATGTTGGAAAAGGTCTACCTCGTAACGGATAATGGCCAAATGTCCGTAAGCTATCCTAAGTGGGATTGGGAGCGATTTAGCTTTGATCGGACGCGCAAAAATCTTCTGATCGGCTTCACTTCTGACCTACAGATTGTGGTTTTATCGCCACAAGATTTCGTTGATCAGTCAATGAATCTGGCATCCCAAGATCGCAGTGGACAGCAATGGAATTGCCTGCTGGAAGAGCATGCCATTACAGCGGACGACCCCGTTGATTTGCAGAGTATAATTGATTCTCATTTCGCGAGCTAAACTATGAGTGTCCGTTGGTATTGGCTTGGCCTGGTTATGGGCTTAGTTGCGATTGGTTCAATTCAAGCGCAGGAACGCGTCGTCTATCCGGTAAAGAAAGACCACCTCTGGGGGTTCATCAGTAAGGGTGGGGACATGCTTGTTCCTCCCCGCTACGACGCCATTGGTGAAAAAGTAGAGTTTGCGGTAACCCCTAATACCGGTGAGCCCCAGCTAGGAACTAGTTATCGCATGGTAGAACTTAATGGTAAACTGGGAGTGATTGACCAGAACCTTAGGGCAATTTTACCTTGTGATAATGACTTTATTCTGCCGGTTTCCGTCGACCAATTTATGGTCAGACAGGAGGAAGGGTATGCCATTCTGGATAGTACAGGACGCAACCTTTCCGGCCTGTATTACCATCATTTAGAATTTGCCGGAGCTACCAAAGATGGTGAATATTACTACACCATCTTCAATGAAGGGAAGAAAGGTATAATCAATGCCCAAGGAGACACCCTGCTTCCTTGTAAGTTTGCTGAAATTAGGCCCCTGAACTGGAGGAATTCACCTTTTTTAATTCGGCGGAGGGTACAGGATAAATTCTATACTTTGGTAGCAGAGGGGGGAAGAAACGTGTTGACTAAAGTTGCGGATGCGAAGTCGCCCCACCCAGAACTTCTGTTAGTTCTAGAAGCGGAGAGCATGGCGCAAAAATACCGCTGCTTTACTCCTCAGGGAAAGTTATTTCCAGGGATGTCTAGTGTAGCATTTGCTACCGGGGGGTACCTAAGTCCAAATTTGGTGAGTTTAGGCTATTACGATACCGCCAAGGATAATGAAAAGGTGTACATGCTTTTTCAGATGAATGAGCAACGATTGTTACGCCACGAGTTTGCAGGGTTTCGTACTATCGACGAACAATACTGTGCCGGACTCATGAGCCGAACAGATCCGATCAGTGGTCGTGATTTTACTGTAGAAACGCTAATAAACCCACAAGGTGGAATTGTCGATTCCAGCAATTGGTATGCACGGCTGGAAGTTTGGCCAGGGAGGCCGGGCTACTTTCGTGCCCGTGGATTTGGAGGTTGGGGCCTGATTGATATCATCGGGCAAGAGGTTGTACCAACGGAGTACGATAGTATTGGTTGGTTAGACGATGGTCTGGCTTTGGTGGTACGTAAAGGCGCGTTGGGCATGATTGCTGTGGACGGGCGGGTGATTGTTCCGGCGGAGTATTCCCAAATTCGCCGAAGCGATAATATGTTAACGCTGGAGAAAGGTACCAGCACTTTTGAAATGGACCTTACGGATCAGTTCGAATTGGAGGAGATGCGGGAATATCAAAAACTCCGCACCATTTCTGTGGAAATACCCGATAGACTTCGGATCGCTGAGCGCGAAGACTTCAAGAGTCTTTATAAGTCTGCGGAGGCTGATACGACCGGAACCGCTGCTAGGAATGCCAGACTTGAAGAAATCGAACGACTCAATAAATTGCGTTTAGCACGCTGGTTCGAAAGTATTAACCCCATAGGTAGCTTTGAGACGAAATATATTCCGACTGATAATTTCCGAGCATTGGATCTGGCTCCGACTTTCCTCTCTAATCATAGTAATCCCTTTTTAGTACCCAAGTACTTCATTCGTTTTTATTCGAACCAAGCTGTTCAGCCTTCCGCGTCTTTTCGACGCCTCGTTGTTGGAGGGAGGATTTGCATTAGGCCCCAACGTTTGTTCATTGATTCAATCGGGAAGTTGGCGCCCAATAGTGTACTTGGACTTCGTGTTTTTGATTACCGAAAGCAAGGTTGGCGCTACGCTGCAGCGGTGGATGAGAATGCAGAGTTCTACCTCTTGGGGGGAGATGCTAAACCTTTGCGGGATCGAGCTGGTGCCGTTATGAAATTTTCTTTTGTGGGAAGGGCAAGAAATGGCTTGATGCGCGCGTGTATTGGCGGAAAGCTGGTGGCTTCAGAAGAGATTCCTGATGAACCGTTGCCTAGTATGAATGGCCTGATGCAGGATTTTCAATTAGCGCAGGTCGATTCTTGTGGAACGCTCTCTCGAAGTAATAATTCTTTAGAAATGCATTCCGTTCCCGGCAACCCAGCCCGTTGGGGGCTGCTGGATACCCTTGGTAGATGGGTGGTTCCGCCGGTTTATGACTATCTGGAAGAAAATATCAATGGGCAAATGGTCGCTCGAATTGGTCACCACTACGGTGTTATTGATGCCCAGGGAGATACCATTGTTCCTTTTAAGTACGTGAAAATTAGGTTCTATAATGGGTTTTGGCGAGTTAACACTAAACCCATTGGTAAGGTCTATTTCAACTGGCGGGGTTATCAAATTCTGGATATTGGTGCCGATTCGATCAGCTTCTTCCAGGATGGGTATTCTAGTCGCCGCGCTGATGATCGTTGGGGCTATATTGATGAGTTGGGTGAACCGCTTGAAGGGGGTGGTTATACGCGAGCTAAGCCCTTCGGCGAAGGGTTAGCTGCGGTAAAATTAGATTCCACCCAGTGGGCATTCGTTGATACTAGTGGACATATCAAAAGAAGGCTATCGACGGAGTCTATCCATGATTTAGGCTATTTTTCGGGAGGTTACTGTTGGTTTAGAAGTGGATCAAAGTTCGGTTTTTTGGATACTTCCTTCCAGGTAGCGATCAGCGCCCGATACCGCAGGGTTTCTAATTTTGTTCGTGGAAGATCCATTATCCGCATTGGGCCCGGGGTGGCGGTTATTGACACTAGCGGCAACTTTGTCGTAGAACCAGGACAGTATCGCAACTTCACTAGATGGAATGAAGCAGGTGTTGCAGTTGCTACCAAACCAGATGGTAAAATGCATTTGGTGGATATTGATGGCAATCATCTTAGTGAACCTTTTGATACCATTACTCTGCGAGGAGGTCCACTTTACCCAGTCAAGCTAGGTAGGAGTTGGGGGTATATTAATAGGCAGGGAAAGCGGGCCACTGGTTTAAACTACACCCGGGCTGAACCCTTTGTGAATGATCGCGCCCGAGTGCGGTCACATCTAACTGGGGAGCGGTGGCTATTTATCAACCTAAACGGTGACCGTATTAATAGAAAGAGTTACGAACTAGCAGAAGATTTTTCGAACGGGGTAGCTTACGTCAAGAATCAGCAGGGAGAAAGCCTTTTGGTTTTATATAATGGGGGCGAACGAGAAATCCCAAATTGTGAAGAGATGTTTGTAGATGGTCCACTGCTGGGATGTAATGATAGCTTTTTTGCCGATCACGATGGTAATTCGGTTTTCCTAAATACCTACGACAAGATCCAGCCTTTTGGTAGTGGAGAGATCGCCTTTGTCCGTGACGGTCGTCGCTGGGGAATGATTGATCGCCGAGGTATGCTGTTGGTCTCTTGCAAGTATTACAAGGTGGAACGGCGTCCTGATGGTTTGTACAAGGCCTATCCGCCAGCTTTTGGTATCTACAACACTTCCGGCAAGATGGTCGTGCCCGCAGTATATGATGAATTAGTCCTATTGGAGAAAGGGCTTTTCCGGGTAGAACGAGGAGAAAAGGTAGGGTACCTAAAAGTCAATGGAGATGAAGTATGGCCCTTGCAGAATTGATGGGCTTAGCCTACTATGGCTAAGAGCGTCAACTTAGCTTAACGTAAGCTTCGGTAAGCAGACATCCCTAATTATCAGTAGATTAAGCCCGAAATTCACGTTAGCTTAAAAGCCACACTGCGAACAGCAGTAATGGTTTGCCCTTGGTCATCTTTACTACGGACTAACAATCTCTCCACCTCCGGCTGACTGAACACATCTGGTAAATCCCGAATCGCTCCGGCGGGAATGCCTTCTTGGTGTAGCTGCTGGAGGAAGGCATCGCGCCTAGGGTACTTGCTAATCTGTTCTTGGAGTAATGGGATGAGTAGCTCCCGATGCGCTACTCGGTCCGCATTTGTGCGGAAGCGTTCATCTTGGGCCAGGTGCGCTGCAGATATTAGCTGGCAAAGCTTCTGAAAATGCTTCTCTACACCTATCGCCAAGACCAATTCCTTACCATCAGCTGTACGAAATACATCTCCGTAGGGCGCAATGTTGGGATGTTGACTACCCATGCGTTGGGGAGAATAGCCCGCAATGAGCCAGTTGGTAGCTTGGTTGGCTAGGCTGGCGAGGGCAGCAGCGTAAAGACTGCTAGATACTTTGCTTCCTTGCCCACTGCGCTCGCGCTGGAGCAATGCCACCAGAATGCCTTCCTTAAGTTGGTGAGCGGCTAGGATATCAATTAAAGCTACAGGCATTTTTACGGGTGGTCCATCTGCTTCTCCAGTAAGGTGCAGAAAACCGGTTTCTGCCTGTAGCACTACGTCAAAGGCGGGACGTTTATCGTGTGCTCCAAAGCCAGTGAGCTCGGCGTAGATTAAGCGTGAATTGAGCTGCTGGAGAGTAGGGTAGTCCATACCCAGCTTTTCTGCCGCTCCCGGACGGTAGTTCACGATTACGATGTCTGCAGTTTGGATAAGATTGTATGCTCGCTGTCGGTCGTCCGTTTCTTTTAGATTAAGAAACTGAACCTGTTTGCCGTAGTTTACACTGTGGTAATAGGCGGAGTCGGTTTTGTTCTTGTCTTCCGTTGGTGCTTTCCAGGCCCTGGTCACATCACCCTTGGTAACCGGATTTTCGATCTTAACGACCTCTGCTCCCAGCTCCGCAAAAAATAGTCCTACAGCTGGACCAGCTAATACACTGGCTAATTCAATCACTTTTAGTCCTTGAAACATTGCTCGGGGAGTCATGGAAGTCTATGTGTTTAGGGGGGAGCTGGTGAAGAACCAAAGGTCAAGTCTTAATTGTCAGCTTTTGGCGTTCTTTTACTCGGAAGTGAGAGGTTAGAAATCGGGAATCTTGCATCTATTCCGACTTCTGATTTCCCACTTTCCATTACGTGAAGTGTTTAGCTGACCATTAATCATTTAACTGAATTCGTCCATTTGCCCCAGCTTGGTACTATATTTACCGTATGGAAGAGCAGAAACAACCGCAAGATAACAAAGCGGCCTGGATGGAGCGGATGGCGATGGAAAGTTGGCAGGCAGAAATGGTCATTTCCGGGGTTGCCATTTTTGGATCCTTTCAGCTATTGGATGGTATGAATGGCCTGATTGATTGGTGTTATTTCAATCTACCGGAAGTACTGATGGGACTATCTTATTTTTTGTGTTTCTATTTGCTCGTGGCAGTGGCTTTTTTAATTATGAGCTTCCTGGTACACTTTATCATCCGTTCCCTTTGGATTGCAGCAATTGGTTTGGAAAGCGTATACCCGCAGGGCTTTCGCCGGGAAAACGATGCCTACACTACGCACTTTATGGATCAGCTGATAGCCCGTTTCCCACCTTTAAGGGAGTTCAACGATGGTTTGGATCGAGTAGGAAGTGCGGTTTTGGCCTACGCCTTGTCTTTTGTGATGGTTTTTGTAGGTATTGCTATACTACTCTCAGGTTTATTGTTGTTGGGGTACATTTTGGCCAGCTTCATGCCCGATGAATTGGCCTATGTTATCGTTATGTCCATCTTAGCATTATACGGTGCGGTAATATTTTTCAATTCTATACTTAACAGTAAATCCTTACGCGAGAAACCTTGGGTGCAACGAATACAGTTTCCACTTTCACTTTTTCTAGGGAGTTACCTTACGGCGAATATCTTTGCGCGGCCCCAGATTTACTTTTCCTATACCATCCGAAGCAACTTGGAGAACAAGCGATTTTGGGGCATGATGATTGGGATGATCATTGGTGTTACTATAATTACCAGTACTTTTTTTGCACGTACACAGATTTTGGCGCTCACGCAGGGGCAGTACCATCGCTATGATGATCGTGTTGATCGCCTATACTCTTCCAACTATGCGGATGAATCAGTAGACTATAACGTTGCCTATATTCGGCCGCAAATTCCTTCTATGACTTTGCGTTCCGTATCCGAGCTGAGGTTGTTTATCCCCATGCCGGAGCGAGCTAGCCGAAATTTATTCGAGGCGTGTTCGGCGGAAAAACCAAAACGTGAATTAGCTTCGGATAAAATAGAAGCCACGCGGGAGGCCTTCCGTACCTATCGTATGGGTTGTTATGCAGAACAGCTTGAGATTCGGCTAGATGATGCGGAGGTCGAGTACATTATGAAATCCTACTCGAACCCACACCGGGACGAACCGGGACTGATGTTGTTCTTTCCAAACTTGCGGCTCGATTCTGGAGAGCACGAGCTAGAGATCAGGCATTTAGCCGTACTTAAGGATGGTAAAGTCAAAACGGATCGGATCCCATTTTTCTACTTTCCAGAAGATTAAGAGCTTGCTTCCCCCATAGGGATTTAGTATCTTAGCTTAATTAGTAACCGCCTAATCATCGAACAGTTATTAGCGTCTTGAACCTGAGTACTTTCGATGCTCCTTTTTGGGATGAAAGAGTACCTCTTAGACCGATTCATTCAACGTCTAGAAAGAGACGGGAATAATGATCTTTTGCTCATTATGGAGTTCGGCGCGGATGCCTATACCACCAAAGAATTGAGTGCCTTGCTACAAGAGGTGGTAGAACAAAAGAATACTGCTGAACGCTGGTATCATCGGCTTTTTTTACTTGGCTTTAGTGTTTCCTTTTGGATTGCTGCTTCCTTCCTAGCCGCAGCGGGTAATGCTGGTACACTTAGTCTCGCATTGCTTACCCTGGTTCCGCTTTCTCTGCTGGCGGTGCTATGTGGGCACTTTTATCTGAGAAATCGTTATCCGGTTCATCGGGATTTCCACTTGGTTGTTTCCATTATTGAGCAAGAGCTGGATCGTCGCAAGAAGGATGCCTCAATTTTCTAGTAAGCGCCCTTCCTTTTTATTCACTTCACTAACTTTGGGTACTGCCTCGGCCAGTTATATGCCGTAGGTTATTTTTTGTTATTTGAAAATTCTAGTATGAAAAAAGTAATCCTTTTCCTTTGCTTACTGGGAAGCATAGGAGCCTTTGCACAAGGTTCTTTCCAGGAAGTTGTTCACGAGAAAGCTAATGCTATTGAAGAGCGCGTCATTGAATGGCGGCGCTATTTTCACGAAAATCCCGAACTCAGTAACCGAGAGTTTGAGACGGCTAAAATGGTAGCTGCTCATTTGGAAGGGCTAGGTATGGAAGTTCAACGCGAAGTGGCCCTGACCGGCGTAGTTGGTCTTCTGCGCGGAGGAAAGCCTGGCAAAACCGTTGCATTGCGTGCAGATATGGATGCCTTGCCAGTTACGGAGCGAGTTGATATTCCATTTGCCAGCAAGGTGCGAACCACTTTTCTAGGTACTGAAACGGGTGTTATGCACGCCTGTGGCCACGATACCCACGTAGCTATGCTCATGGGAGCGGCTGAGATTCTTGCCGAAATGCGCGAAGAAATTCCCGGTACGGTTGTCTTTATCTTCCAGCCAGCAGAGGAGGGTGCTCCTCCGGGAGAAGAAGGCGGTGCAGAGCTCATGGTTAAAGAGGGGGTGCTGAAGAGCCCTGATGTAGATGCAGTGTTCGGTATTCACATCAATTCAAAGACCCCGGTGGGTGAGGTGCGTTTCAAGCCTGGTGGTGCGCTAGCCGCCGTAAACCGCTTGGTGATTAAGGTAAAAGGTAAACAAACCCACGGTTCTACTCCCTGGACAGGAGTAGACCCGGTAACCGTTTCAGCACAAATTATCCTCGGCCTTCAAACCATCGTGAGTCGGCAAACCGAACTGACTAAAGAGGCAGCCGTAATTAGTATTGGTAAGATCAGTGGTGGCGTACGGAGCAATATCATTCCCGAAGAAGTGGAAATGATTGGTACTATCCGCACCCTGGATCCTGAAATGCAGCGTGAAATTCACGAGCGCATTCACCGCACAGTCACCAATATCGCCGAAGCCTCTGGTGCCACGGCCGAAGTGACTATCGAAAAAGGCTACCCCGTTACCTATAACGATCCGGATCTAACGCAAATGATGGGTAAGACCATGCAAGCTGTAGCCGGAGTGGATAATGTGGTGCTCACTCGCGCGCGTACGGGAGCGGAAGATTTTTCCTTCTACGCCAAGGAGGTACCTGGCCTCTTCGTATTCCTGGGCGGAATGCCTGCTGATCAAAGCCCAACCGAAGCTGCCCCCCACCACACCCCTGACTTCTACATTGATGAGTCGGGCTTGCAACTTGGAGTGGAGCTGTATACGAATTTTGCGTTGGATTATTTGGAGATGAATTAGAGGGCTCACTTCGTTCGCGGTGGTGCTCGCTGACGCTCACGGTAGAAGCTCACGTTGTTTGCGGGGTAAACTCGCTAGTGCTCGTGGGTGTGGCTCACTTCGTTCGCGGTTAATGCTCACTATGTTCGCGGTGTGAACTCGCTAGTGCTCGTCGGTATAACTCACTTCGTTCGCGGTAAATGAGAGGTACGTTATTGTTGTTCGATATTCATCTTCCTGTTTACCGCGAGCGTTAGCGAGCTTTCTCCGTGAGCCGCTAGGCGAACTCCCCCACGAGCGCCAGCGAGCATTAACCGTGAGCCGTCAGGCGAACTTCCCCCGTGAGCGCCAGCGAGCATTAACCGTGAGCCGCTAGGCGAACTCCCCCGCGAGCGCCAGCGAGCATTAACCGTGAGCCGTCAGGCGAACTCCCCCGCGAGCGCTAGCGAGCAACCATTAGGCGAACCTCCCCTTCCTTTGGTAGAAATAGCTTGCACTTTTGGATGCATTAGCCGATAATTGCGTTAAACCAAACCAGTACTATGCAACGCTTCCTTTATGGTGCAACATCCTATTTGCGAGGGTTACAGGTGATTGCGAAATATCGTCTTTGGCTTTATTTCTGGATTCCGGTGCTGCTGAGTCTTCTCCTGGGGGTAGTGGTGTTACGTACAGCATATGGCATCAGTGATGATATGGGCGGCTGGTTGACCTCATTTTACCCTTTTGAGTGGGGGCGAGCTACGGTAGAGACGATTGCTTCCGTGATGGGAGGGATTAGTCTCGT
>JBCBWU010000184.1:0-14940 GCA_039816955.1 Bacteroidota bacterium | reverse complement strand
TTCGATAAGTTGTAGAAGTCGCATTTTGCAAACTTAGCAAAACTTGCTTCTACGTGTTTTTAGCCCTTGATTCGCATGAAATATTTGATGTTTAATCTTTAGTTACTAATGGGTACCTCTAGATTTTCCCATTTCCCATTTCCCATTTCCCATTTCCCACTTCCCATTTCCCACTTCCCACTTCCAATCCCCGATCCCCGATTTCCCACCTCCGATCTCACCCTTGGTTCTCCGCCTTATCTTTGATCGCTGCTAACCAAACATCGTGCAGGCGTTCCAGTTTTTGTGGTTGGAAGGTTTTCTCCATGAAGGTCAACCAGCCATGTTGCGATTCATCGGTGATGAGTTGGCAGCCGGTTTTGGTTGGAATAATGAGCCAGGCATGATAGCCTTTAATACTCTTCTTCTCCGATTCCCAGCTTAGCCGGTAGGGAGGCTCGAACTCACGGATAGTAGAGGTGAAGTCCAAGCCCATGGTGGTCCAGCTAAAAACAGCCTCCTCGGTCAGTAGGCCATCATCGTTGCTTTGTACCTGCACATCTGTTGCGCCTTCGTACCAAGCGGGCCAGGTTTCGGCAGCGAGTAGAATCTCCCAGACGACTTCTGGAGCGGCAGCGATCTCGATTGAATTGTGTACGTAAAACTTGGCTTCTTCTGGCGCGTAGGGTGCTGGCCAGTTTATTTGTTTAGCATAGGGGCTGGCCTCAACGGACTTTTTTACCGAGTAGCAACTACTCATTAGTAAGGCCAGCAGGAGGGTAAGGAATTGAAATTTTGCCATAATTTCTTAGTCGTTATTTGATCTATGGCAAAGCTGCGGTCCTTACTCGGTTTGGAACGATAACATTTGTTTACGTTTTGCGGTAGCTCTCTTTCTTTAACCGACTCAAGTGTACGGAGGTGATTCCAAGGTAGGACGCGATCATGTGCTGGGGGGCTCGATTATGGATGTTCGGGAAAACATCAGTGATGTTATCGTAGCGCTCTTTGGGCGTTCTGATGTATTGGTTCTTGATCCGATTATCCTGGTAAATGAAGTAGAACTCCGCGATGCTGCGCCCCATGCGGTCGCCTTCTGCGAGATGCTCATACCCCCATTCGATAGCGGATCGGGGAATAACCACCAGGCGGGTTTCTTCGAGGGTCTCCAAGTCATACAGTGATTTTTCTTGGCGCAGAAAGGCCGAATAATCACAAATAAACTGGTTTTCCAGGGCAAAATGGATGGTATGCTCAACTCCGCTGCTGTCCGTTAGACACACCCTGATGATCCCTTGTTCAATAAATAGTACCTCATTGGGAACGGTCCCCGCTGAGGACAGGTTCGCTCGCTTCTTGTGGGTTTGTGGTTCACAGCGCCGCAGGAATTCTCCCATTTCTGCTGGTGTAGTATTGATCATTTGGCCAATGGCTTGTTTCAGCTGTTCCACTTTGCAGGCTTTAGTTATTTGAATAATAACAGATGGGCCAAAAGGTTGGGCAAGCAACACGCTCTTATGGTTTTGTAATATTAAACTGATTTAAACTTTTCTAATGGATTGCGCCTCAAGCCCTTATGGAACCTGACTTCAGCGTTTTCCGAGTGCGTACCTTCCAGGTATGCACTCGGAAAGCCTCTTCGCCAGAACCCACAATGGCTCAGGCTCATCAACACCACAAAAGTTTAAATCAGTTCATTGATTGGTAGACTTGCCTGTACACTTCGGGAATTTATTCTGCTGCACTCCTGTTGAACCCTTACGTAAGGCATGTTCATTGCCACTCCTCTATTTTTCCATAAGAAGGTAGCACTAAAAATATGATCTACGGAGACCAAGCGGTATTTGCCATAGAGTACAAGGAGGCCGAACGCCATTATATTTCGTCAGATGGTACTAAGGTGCTGATGGGCTACGGGAAGCTCTGGATGCAAGGCTATTTCTATGGTACAAATGAAGACCGGCTGTATCTAGAGGGGTACTTTCTGGGGGAGGTGGATGATCTCTTGACGGCTAAACCGCTGGACTATGACATAGATAAACTAAGTGCCGACGAGCTATTTGACCTACTTTACGATAGTGAAGATTATCCGGGCTACTGTTTTAGTGGAGGAACCTTCACAGACGATTTTTTAGGATACCGATTTAAGCGCGGAGATCAGGTCCATATCGTTTGGCGAATACGCACAGATCAAAAGCTATATTTTTCTGATCTGATTCATTACCCTAAAGCAGTTCATTACTGTATCGTTGATCTTGCGGCAATCAGCAAGGCAAAAGCAATGCTCGTTGCCGCCTATGACCTTCGATGATTTACTAGGCTATGGGTAGCCAAAATGGGTGTTGATTGTCTGCTTGAGTAAGATTTGTTTGTCGCGACAACAAAGCTGTCGGTCCGTGTGTATTTATCGCGGAGGCAATTTTGCCGCGTCGCTGCATTTTAACTACCTTCGCAGCGTCAAAAAACCAACCCACCATAAATATGAATTTGCACGAGTATCAAGGAAAAGAAATTCTTACTCAATACAATGTGCCTATCCAACGTGGACACGTAGCGGAAACAGTAGAAGAAGCTGTTGCTGCCTACGAAAAGCTACGCGAAGTAACCGGTAGTGATATCGCTATCGTGAAGGCTCAAATTCACGCAGGAGGCCGCGGTAAAGGTGGTGGTGTGAAATTGGCAAAGAACCTGGATGGACTAAAAGAACATGCAGGAAATATCCTGGGAATGATGCTGAAGACGCCGCAGACTCCCGGTGGGTTGAACGGCCCTGGTAAGCTGGTTCGCAAGGTGCTGATCGCCGAAGATGCTTACGCACCAGATTTCGACGCTTGCCGCGAATTCTACGTGTCTATTCTGACCGACCGTGCGCGTAAGTGCAATGTTATCGTGTATAGTACCGAAGGTGGTATGGACATCGAAGAAGTAGCTGAGCACACACCAGAGAAAGTACAGAAGGAGTACATCGATGCGGAGCTAGGGTTACAAGGTTTCCAAGCTCGCAAAGTAGCCTTCAACTTGGGCTTGAGCGGCCAGGGCTTCAAGAACATGGTCAAGTTTATCTCTAAGCTATACCAGGCTTTTGTGGGTGCTGATTCTAGCATGATCGAGATCAACCCTTGCATGTACAACCCCGGTGACGATCGCGTGATTGCGGTTGACTGTAAGTTTACACTGGATGATAACGCCCTGTACCGCCACAAAGACTTGGCCGAGTACCGCGATATTCACGAAGAAGATCCAACCGAAGTAGAAGCTAAGAGCTTTGGCTTAAACTACGTGCAGCTAGATGGAAACGTAGGCTGTATGGTAAACGGTGCCGGTTTGGCGATGGCTACTATGGACATCATCAAGTTGAGCGGCGGTGAGCCGGCCAACTTCCTGGATGTAGGAGGTACTGCGGATGCTAAGCGGGTAGAAAACGCTTTCCGGATCATCTTGCGTGATGAGCGTGTGAAAGCAATCCTGATCAATATCTTCGGTGGTATTGTACGTTGCGATCGGGTAGCACAAGGAGTAGTTGATGCCTACAAAAACATTGGTGACATTAAAGTGCCAATTATCGTGCGCTTGCAAGGTACCAATGCAGAAATCGCAAAGGACATCATTGACCAGAGTGGTTTGAATGTACGTTCGGCGATTGCCCTGCAGGATGCTGCTGATGCAGTGAAAGAAGTAATGGCATAAAAGCCTGAAAATAACCCAGCGGGTTGCCGCTGTTACCTATAGGAGCGGATATTTGACGAGTGTCAGGTATCCGCTCTTTCTATTTTTGCTGGTGAGGAAGCTTTCAGGTTTCCTTATCTTAGAGTACAACGTATTCTATTATGAAACGGCTCTCTTTACTTTTTCTACTTCCTATTTGGGTACTCCTTGGCTGTGGTGATGATGAAGCAATCATGTTACCCACTGAATGTGCAGGAGCCAGCAACTTTGTGGTTGATTTTCGACCCCGCGTCTGGCTCAGTGAAAATCGAATCTGGCTTACCGATAAGGATGAGAAAACGGAAGTTGGTGAAAGCCTGACGGTTGATGGTATCATACTATCCTTCCTTAGTTTTAACGGTGCTTGTGAGAATACTTATAACTTCAACTACGGCTACGCAAGACCAGCTACTCCATCATCCGGCATAGTAGAGCTGAGTGTGGAAGAAGTGGCGGCAGTGCCCAGTGGGAATATTATAGATTTGGCTAGCGGTAGCTTTAATTTTAACCTTTTTGATATTGTTGTAGCAGAGTGGAATCTAGTAGTACAAGGCTGTCCGCCAGTAGATTCGGTTCGTTTTTTGACAGCTGCCAGCCCAACTGTTTCAGGGGATTCCACGCCTACTTTCGAATATGAATACAGCACTGACGATAGTATGCTAGTTCTCAGTTCGGAACTGGCTTTTATCGATGCTACAGAGGTGCTATTGGCCATTAGATTGCGGGAAACTACGGAATGGCTAGGACAAGTCATCAATACCCGTTTACCGCCACCCGAAATTATTTCCTACACCGACTTACAGCCTTTGAGTCTACAACGAACAACGATTAATTGGCCCACGGGGGCTTCAGATTTAGCGCTAGAGGCGCGGGTGATCACGAATGTGGAGCAAAAAAGAAATCGCCCTTTGGGGAGAATGCATGAGGGGAATGAACTCAGTTTTCCCCAACTTGATAATACTGCGGGGCCTTTCCTCATCCAAGCCGCCTGGAAGATAGATAATGACTCTTGGGAGTGGAGTCGTGTCTTTGCGGAGTGGCCAGAAGAAATAACGATTGATCCGCAAATGACTATTTCAGCCTTTGATTTTAACTACCCTGAAATTCGGTTTAACAATGCTGGCGCTGGGATTATTGAGTGCCGCGGACTGTACCTCAGAGCTGGAGCCGCAGCATCTAGCCAACGCGTCTATTATGGCCCCATAGACCAGGGAGAGCAACTGATTCGTTTGGGTCCCCTTTTTAGTGGATTCAGTGCGCCGGAGACGGAACAGCTTTTTGATTTAGGTTTTTCGGAGCGGGAAGAATTTACCTTTTCCCATTACCTCCATATGGATGGAAATTATAGCTGGTACTTGCGTAATGTACTATCCGAGCGGGCTACGGGTAATACTTGGCTGCGGACGCTGGATTATGATCAACTTTGGTTTCGTCCGTAAGGAAATCCTTGATTAGGCACTCAGCTGAGTGTTAACATGCAGCATACCTGTGTGGATTCTCCGTTGTTTATATGTACAGATCTTAAAAAACACCCAATACATGAAAAATCACGCTGCGCTCCGTTTCTTTCTTTTTTCCTTAGTCATATTCCTACTGGCTGCTTGTAGAGATGACGATATGATTATCCCGCTTTCTACCTGCCCCGAAGGCGACACCTATGCCTTGGATTACCGTGCGGGTGCACTAGATGACGGTTATATTTGGTTATCGGAAAGTGATGGTGATGTTGGCCACGAGGCGCGCTTAAGTACATCGCCGACGGCCGGGGTATTGCAGGTTTTAAATTTTCCAGAAGCCTGTGAGGAAACCTACACCGTCAGTCGGGCCAAGATTCCTTTTGAGTCCATTACCGACGCGGATAGGGTAGCGAGTAGTTTCCGGATTACTGAAATAGCTGAAGTACCCAATGGCAGTTTACTGGATCAAATTACTAATTCGCCCCGCCCTGAGGTGGTTATTGGCGGTGCGCAAATTGAAATATGGGGCGTACCGCCCATCGAAGAAGCCGAATTACCGGCTCAATTAATTAACTCTTTCCAACACGGATATAACTTAGTGGAAGAGCAGCGCTACTTCGCCGATGATAGTTTACTTGTGCTTGATGTCAGTGGATTGCGCTCGGCTGGTGATGCCGGAATACTGCGCTTGCGTTTATCGGAAACCCAAGAGGTATTTGGCTTGCGTATGGATTTGGGTACATCCTTTCCTAGCGTACTGAATTTTAGTCAGTTTACTCCCATGGAAAGCCGTACTGTGGATATTGACTGGCCTGTTTTTTCCTTTGATGGCCTATTCGCCATCTATCTGGTGGATGACTTCCGTAACCAGCAGCGGACATTTTTGGGTGCCACCCCCGGAGGCAGTAGCCTTACCGTTGAAATACCGAGCGCTACGGAGGGCGTCTTTGTAGCGAAAGCTAATTGGAACAGGAGTAGCACTACGGAAGTAGAGGTTCAGTACGTGTATGACCAGTGGCCGGAGGAGCTGATTCTTGATCCCGTAGTCGGTGGGCAAATTGATGCTTTTAACTACCCAGAAATCAACTTAGATATTTCGCTAGCCGATATCATCATGTTGGAAGGGGAGATCGATCGTCCGTCACAAGATCAGTTTTGTAGTCGTCAGTACATTGGTCCCGCAAAAGTTGGGCAACAGACCATCGTCCTGCCTGATTTAAGTCCGGTATTCGTCAAATTAGGTGGTAACTTACCCAGCCTGTACGAGCGGGTGTATACGGAGAATAGCCGATTTAGTCTTATTCATTATCCCGCTATGCAGGGCTCTTTTGCCTGGTACCTCCACCATATCCACAACCGAGGCTTTAGCAGCGAAAACTGGTTGGAAACCTTGCAGTACGAACGAGTGACGGTTGAGCTGTAGTGGCTACTGAGTTAAAGCTGCTTGGCAGCGCTGCTTTGCTATGGCGAAGAACAGTTGGCGAATAAGTATTGGCAAAAAATACCAGCTAGTAGCTGGGGCTGGATTGATAAAACTGTATATTTAGGGAGTGGTGCTAAGTATTTTTAGCTTAGGAGTTGTATCCATTAGAAGTGTCACCTAGGCTTGCAGCTTTGGTGACTGAGAGAGGACTACGACCATCACAAGATCATGTTTTTTGATAAGATAGTTCTAGGACTTGTGTCCATTAGTAGTGTCACCTACGCTTGTAGCTTCGGTGACCAAGTGAGGACTGCGACGACCATCGGGAGTATTTAGGTGTATAACGAAAGAGTCAGAGTGAGTATCCATCAGAGTGAGGTCCTGAAGAAACTTCCTGAGGTCAGTTTGTGCGGGCCTGTCCTGACCACTAGCGTCCGGAATGTCGCTTATGCTACAACGGCTTATCTTTATGAAGAGCTAATACGTGCGGCGCAAGTTTTAGTTCTGACAAAGCGTGTAAGTGGTTTCGTCAGTGGTCGAATCCAAAAGAAGCTAGGACTCCGTCATAGAAGAACACCTGAAAAACAGATGAGCGATGAAATACTGTTTCCCCATCTTTTTCCTCAGTTTGTGCTTACGCTTAGCTGGGCAAACCAATCCTGATTTATCGAATATCATTGATTCGCTAAAAACTGAAGACCAATTTTATCGGAACCAAGCACGAGAAATTCAGAACAGCAGTCCTAACGACTCCCTGGCTATCCAGATGGCCTACGCAAACATGAGGCAGGTTGATAGTTTGGTGCAGATAGCAGCGAAGGAAATCTTTTATCAATATGGTTTTCCAGGAGAAGATAGGGTAGGGGCTACCAGTTGTCACAATTACTGGCTATTGGTACAACATTGTGATACTGATCCAAGCTTTCAGGAACAAGTGCTAACCGCGATGCTGGTAGAGGTCAAGAAAGGAAATGCTTCCGGTAGGGATTATGCCTATCTCTTGGATCGATTAAGGGTGAATACGAACCAAAAACAAGTGTACGGTACGCAGATGAGATTGAATGCTGATTCTACGAGCTTTATGCCACAACCTTTACTTGATCCAGAGCAGGTAAATGAGCGAAGACGAGCAGTGGGCTTAGGAAAAATTGAGTACTACATTCAGACTATGAATGAGCGCTACTTTGGGGCTTTACAAGGGAAATAGTGACGCAGTCTACCGGAATAACTATCTTGTCGTTTTGTAAACGCAGCGCTCATTTTAGTTAATTGGAAGTAAGATGTTACTTAGAAACGTACAGCTCTTTTTCTTCATTATTTTATTAAGTCCGCTCATTGTAACAGCACGGGATATGGTAGTGTCCGGGAGCAGGTGTGGTGTAGAGGAAACACCAGCGAAGGCTTCTCAAACAAAGGAGCAAATAAGCCATTCCTACTTTCGGCGCACTGATTTTATCGGAGAAAAGGATACGCTTCTGGGACCTCAGTGGCTCCCTTTCGGCGAAGGCCTAAGAGGAACTTGCCACGCAATCGCAGCAGATGACCTTGGTCATATCTATGTTGCGGGACAATTCTATCAAATTGGCGGTATTCGTGTTAACAACATTGCGAAATGGGATGGTCAGGTCTGGTCCTCGCTGGGGCCTGGTTTAAGCGGAAAATGCCATACGATAGCTGTAGATAGCAAAGGTGCTGTTTACGTTGGTGGAGAATTTGATATGGCGGGGCATAACCTGGTAAATAACGTGGCCAAGTGGGATGGCGAAAAGTGGTCTTCCCTTGGTAAGGGGCTGGATGGTATGTGTACAAAACTGGTGATTGGTACTGATGACCAGGTCTACTTTGCGGGTGAGTTTTCAAAGGCAGGAGGCATTGCCAGGCCCTACCTTGCTAGTTGGTCTGGCGAGCAATGGTCTAGTGTAGGGGATAGCCTTGCTGCAGCTCCTATAAGTTTAGCCATTGGCGCTGATGGAACAGTTTATGCGGCTGGGCGATTTCCTGTCGAGGATGATCAAGCGGCCTGGGATATTCTTGCTTGGAATGGAGAAAACTGGTCCAGTATTGTCAGTGGATTAACTGGCAAGTTTTTTGATATGGCGGCTAATAGTAAAGGAGAATTATTTGTTACTGGCGAAATTCAAATACCGAGTAAGTCTATCAGAACTGCGGTGGCCAAGTGGGATGGGACGGAATGGAATGCACTGGGGCAAAATATTGGCGGCACAGGTTTTACGCTAGCACTAGATAAAGAAGAAAACCTACTGGCGGGTGGGTTTATTGGTAACAAAACACTGGTGGATTGTCAGGTGGCCAAATGGAATGGGGAGGTATGGACGGCACCAGTAGCAGGACTTGATTCCTACTGCCGGACTTTGTGTGTAGACCCTAATGGAAATGTCTACGCCGTAGGAGGCTTTAGGAGTGCAGGATATCAGGAAGGACTGAGAGGAATGGCGGTGTGGAAAAATGAACCACTATGGACTTTTCTGGGTGAGTTTGATGGGAAGTGTGAGGCCTTTGTCGCCGACCAGCTGGGTAACTTATATGTCGGAGGTACCTTTGAGCGGGTCGACAGCGTAGCGGTAAGCAACCTCGCTATGTGGAATGGTCAGGAGTGGTTGTCACTAGAGGGGGGCATAAATGGACGTTGTACATCACTATCTATCACCGAAGATGGTACACTCTTTGTCGGCGGTCTGTTCTCTAGAGCCGGAGGAGTCACAGTAAACAACGTGGCAAAATGGGATGGTAAATCCTGGTCTGCTGTTGGCAATGGGTCAAAAAGGATAAGTGATAAAATTACGGTAGTGGATGAACGGGAAATATATGTGACGGGTACTTTCCGTAGCATACGCGTAAATGGTAAGCCGTACATTAATTATTTAGGCAAATGGAACGGCAGGACTCTATCCAGGATTGACAGGCTTACTAACACACCACCGGTATTAGATATAGAAGTGGATACCACACGTGATGTACTGTACCTATTGTTTGCTACGAATTATTCCAATCGTGGGGCTAGCACCTACAATCGACAAAGCATGGCGTTGTATGATCGAGCAACAATCAGAGATGTAGGCTATGATTTCCATGAAGACGATTCTGTTTATGATTTAGAATTGGATTCAAAGGGTAATCTCTACCTATGTGGACACCTGAATTTGCCTGGAGATGAACGAAAAAGATCGCGTGTTATGTGTCGAGAGGGACAAAACTGGCGAGAATATATTGGGCCAAGCAATGGGCCCTTGTGGGGCCTTGGAGGGATGGCTTTCGATAAAAATGATGCACTTTATACCACTGGGAAGTTACCCAAATTAGAAAACGGTTATGAACCTAAAGGGGTACTACAGTATGCAGATGGACGGTGGATAACCTTAGGCCTCCGTACTCCTGAGCGTATGCTTGAATACCCTTTTGATTATCGTGGAAATCTGTACGTTGTCGAAAAGATAAAATCAAAGGAGGGAGTAGAAACCTACAAACTCGCAAAACTGGCGGCTGAATATTTGCCCGAGTGATAAGAAGGCGAAGCGAAGTGAGTACTGCGACCGGATGCATATGCTTAGTGAGGTTCTCGAAGTAACTAGGAGTCGTATTCATTAGAGTGAGGATGAACTGTGTTGAAAACCAATTTCCAAGGCGAAAAAATTAGGTTAATTGGCACATTTTTTCAAAATCGTCGCGGTAGGGCACGCCGTTTTTGACGACGGCAAAGAGCTGTCGGACCATCTTGTTGCAAACGGCAACCATTGCTACTTTATGGCACTTTCCTTTACGACGTAACCGCTCGTACAAATCTCGGCAAGCAGGGTTGAAGTGTTTTGCAGATCGGGCGCCCATGTAGAGCAATCCACGGAGCTTCGACATTTTGTCTCTTGAAATTATCTGGATACGCACTAGGAGTCATCCAGTAGAAGCGTCACCTACGCTTGCAGCTACGGCGACTAAGAGAGGACCACTTGTATATGGGGATAGTTTAGCGCCTGTTAACAATAGCTTACAAACAGGGTTGGTATGGCAGTATTCTCACATTCAACCAACCCCATTTCACTGTAACTAATGCCACCAAGCCGCATTATTGAAGTAGATCAGCTTGGTAGCATAATGCTTAGAAATGCGCTCCTACTAATGACTTTATCGCTCTGTTGCTTTACTTGCGATAGTGATAAAACAGTGCCTGCACCACTCAACGATACACCTGAGAGGGTAAAGGAAGAAGACTTCGCTGCGTACTTTCATAACCTACTCCACGCTATAAATGAGGTTCAGGAACTCCATGAATTGGTGAGGGGAGGTGACCGCCAGTTTAAATCAATCCTTCAACAACTAGATTTTGGGGCCTACTTTATCAATGAATATGTAGCGACTGAAGTAGGGGTACAAATGCAGCTGAAATACCTGGTGCAGGATAGTACGGTATTGTACGCCTTGGTTGCTTCTATTGATTCTTTCTACCGCTCGCGTTTGCCAGACCTGGTGCTACACCACAATGAGCAGGGGCTCCAGCAATATGCGAATCAGCACCAGCAGTTTTATGGCAAAGCGTACGGTGCAGAGCAGTTGATAACGGAGCTGTTTACAGCGCCACTGAGTATCCAGATCGCTTGTGGGAATGGCACGTTTGCTTACGGTGATACGGAACGTCAAGTATTCAAAGCGGTTAGGGATCGGGACCTTGCGTATATCAATGAGTTGCTTAGGTCGGTTGCTCCGGAGCGGCAAGCTTTAGGGGTAATTGCGCTGCAAAAACTGATGGAAGCTGGTTACGAACTTCCCGAAAGTAGCATTAAGCTTAAGAATCACCTATTGGAACGGAATTCTCGAGTGTCTGCCTGTGTTAGTTGTTCGTACGGAGGTACGTATGAGCTTCAGGATTACCTCAGTAGCTACCGCTGGGAGTTAATTCCCAATATTGACTTAGATTAGCCATTAGGCTGATGGCCCCACCATAAATAACGACTAGCCTGAATGAATAAACTAGCGCTGCACTTTTTTGATAATGTCTATGACCTCGCCTTGCAGGATGAGGCCTTTATTGAAAACGGTGGGCACAAATTTCTGTACGAATACCGAGATACGCCCTATCACGCCAGCTTTGTGGAGTTCAGTATTGATGATACGCATCTCATGAGCAGATTCTGGGAGGGCGAACACCGAAAATTCCTGAGCTTCTTTAGAGGACTCTTGGGCTACGTCAGTAAGGTGTATGATGAGTTGATCATTAGCTACCTGCTTCAGCAGGAGATTTCAAGGGATGCCATTCTTAGGGCTTTTGCCAAACATCCTCACGCTTACGAGGAAGCCTCCGTTGATGATCTGCTCCGCTTATTTGGTGGAAAAGAGCTTTTGATCTATGGTTGTCCGGTCTGTGGGTACGACTACATCTGTGGGGGCATCAAGCTTCGAGTAGAAGCTGATCAACACGCCTACTACTGGTACATCTCACCTGAACACGAGTACCGGTTTGCCAAGCAGCAATACAAAGATGCTTTGCAGCAATACCTAAAGCGAATAAGGAATAATGATTTGGAATTGGACACCAGTATGAATCTCTATCAGTTTTACCACCGGCTCTCTAAGCACACTTAGCCTGCCCCATGTTAGAGCGCGTACAGCCCCGCTAGTTACGCTGGGCGATGCGTAGGGCCCCACCTGCGACTCATTCGAAAAATTCAGCATCCTCATATTGCGTAATGATTGCTGCAATCGCTTCCTTGGATAACAACTCTTTTGTGGTCGATTTATAGATCTTGTAAGATCCCATATTTCCGCATGTGAAAACTACTTCATTACTCGTCCTAAGTTCTTCAATCTTATCCCATTCTTGGCTGGTTAATTGAAAGCGCTTTCTATCCTGATAGATAAATGATTCTTCAATTTCTTGCATTGACATTTCAGGGGAATCCTCCTTGAACCTACTGATCATATAGTCCATATCCTTTTGCATTTTGTAGTCTATATAGATCAAGGCATCAAATGCATACAATTGAACTTGCGTATTGGGAAAGTCGATTAGCTTTTTAAGTAAATCAACCCGGTTTTCCTTCACTAGCTCCAGTGTGGCTTCTCTTCTTTCTGTAATCATTCCAACAGTGGAGTACTCACACATCCAACCGTATTCATCTCTGGTGTTTAGTCCAAGTAGCCGATAGTAGGATTTTAAAATGTTAGGTTCTTCGGAAGTGTCTATGATATACTTCGCGGCTAAGTCAGGTAGCGCTTCCTTAAGATAATCTTGCCAAAGCTGTCTATTGAAATAATCTTGTTCGTAATTAGAAGTATCACTGATAACAATTCCACGATATTCCAGCACGTACTCGCCGTAGCTGATGATCTCAAACTGATCTTGATCGTGTGCTTTTCTATAGGTGTAACCGGTTAGAAAAGAATCTAATTGAATTTTAGATGCGTACTCTTTAGAATCAGGACTCCACTTTTCTAGTTCTGTCCAATCAAGTTCCTCCAGCAACGAGTTGGTTTCAATGTATCGGTTAGTCTCAGCAAAATCTCTGATTGAGCCGATACTTCTCTCTGGCACGTTTTGGCAGGCACTCAATATTATGAATAGTAGGATAGGTATATACTTCATTTGGGTTGGATTAGCTGTGGTAATGCGGAGCATTGCGACAGGGGCGCTGGCCTACCCACAGTGTTATCAAGGAGCATTTTTGCGCTAGCAAGAGTTAGAGTCAGTTTCTTTATTCAAAATCATTCAGTTCATAGTTTGTACTTCTTCCGCCAGACTCTTCTTGTCTCAATATCCCTTTTTCAATTAGATCTTTGATATCACGTAAGGCTGTATCTTGAGAACATTTGGTAATCTTAGCCCACTTCGATGTTTTTAGCTTTCCTTTAAATCCATTCAATAACTTATTAAGCATTAGGCGCTGTCTGCTGTTTAGAATGGTCTCTTTATGCTTTTCCCAAAACTGAGCCTTCCTTAGAGCATTTTTTATCTTGTCCTCAGTTGATTCTAGTGCCCGATACAAGCAATTTAAAAACCATTCAAGCCACTCTGTTATATCTCTTTCGTTATGTTGGACCTTCTGCAGCATGCCGTAGTATACTTTCCGTTCCAGTAGCATTTGATTTGATAGACTATAAAATCTAAAAGAACTATTTTCAGATCTAGCCAATAATAAGTCTGACATTGCTCTAGCCATTCTTCCATTGCCATCATCAAATGGGTGTATTATTATAAACCAAAAATGAGCAACTGCTGATTTTACAACTAGGTCTAAATCTGAATTGTTATTAAACCAATTCAAAAAGACATCCATCTCTTTTTTCATAGCCCCTGGTGGAGGGGCTGTGTAATGAACCTTCTCTCTTCCCATTGGCCCGGAAACAATCTGCATTTCTCCTGTTCTGTAACATGCAGTATCAATCTTGTACATTCCACTTCTTCCAGTTGGAAACAGTGCAGCATGCCAGCTAAATAATCTTTCTTCGCTTAATGATTTACTATAATTCTGTGTCGCATCTAACATCATCTCCACAACGCCGTCAACATCTCGACTCGGGTAAATAGTATCATTATAATCTAGACCCAATCTTTTCGCTATAGATGATCTTACTTGTTCATAGTCTAGATTCTCACCTTCAATTTCTGATGATTTCAGTACATCAACTGTTAATGTTGACAATAAGGTTTCTTCCTTAATCGAAAAACCCAGCGTACTCATTTGACCAAACAGTTTTCCCTGAAGGTGTCGAACGCTTCCTAGTATCACCTGAATCTTTTGTTCATCCCATGTGAAATTGGGCCAGTCAGGAAACTGATAAATGTATTTTGTCATCTAATATTTCTGATTACTATGCGAATATATCGATTATTCTCCGCATATTTAATGAGATTAGGGCATTTATTCTCCGTATCCTCGCTCTTTTGTTCTTATTGGCTCTTACGCTGGTTAAAGTGCAGCCCGACTTAGGCGACTTATCGCTGCAGCCAAGCTGAACAACCAATTCTCCCTTCGTAATCTGTATCAGCGAATGTGTGGGATTTACCAATGCTGTTGGCAATCAACCCAATACCTTCACCTTGGAAAGTATCGCTTTAAGCTCTAGCTCCTCTATCTCTTCTTCCTGGTCTGCTCGCACTTTGTTTAAGTTATCCGATAGGTTTACCAGCAAGGTACTGTAATACTCATACAACTCGAGCTCATCTTTGACATCTTCCTTTTTTTGATCATATCCCTCCGCTTGTTCTAATAATTCCAGGCGTTGCTTGGATGCTTCTAGTGAATGATATACTTGCACCTGTTCCTCGATCATCGAGAGCTTTTCTTCGCATTGCTGGTAGAAGTCATATTTATCCTGGTACCGTTTCCTGGTTCGCACATAGCTCTCCAGTAAGGCTTCAATTTCTTG